>JALYSJ010000066.1 GCA_030854855.1 Candidatus Dormiibacterota bacterium | reverse complement strand
CGGCCGAGGTGATGCGCGACATGAAGGGCCGGCTGCAGGACCAGTTCCTGTTCGGGAGCGACTACCCGTTCATCCAGCCCAAACGCTGCCTGGACGAGTTGAGCGGGCTCGACCTGCCGGCGGAGGTGCTCAAGAAGGTGCTGTTAGAAAACGGGAGGCGGCTGCTCCTGCTTCCGTAGCGCGCGATCCGGATCCTATTCCGCACGTTTGGCGCCAACGGTGCGCTTCGAGCCCATATCAGCCCGCACCCGGGTAAGCAGGCTGTAAACCTATACTTGACAAATCGCCCTGAGCATTTATCTTGCTCCGCATGGCGACGGCGACGATCTCGGTCCAGTCAGAGAGCGCCACCGAGGAACGGCGAAAGTCGTTGATGGCGGAATCGGACTTCCTGCTCGACGACGTCGAAATGCTTCGCTTGGAGGACGAGTCCGAAGCGCCACCTCGCCTGCGCGAGGCGATCCACGCTCTCCAGGTCCGACTTGGACGTCGCAACCCGGTGCTGCCACCCGCAACTCTTGATGCCGCGCACGACCTCGTGTTCGCGGTCCAGCAGCGCTTGATGGCGGCGAACCCCAACCTCCCTCGCCCGAATCGGCACGACGGAAGGCCCGGAGGTCAGCCGGTCGTGAAGGTGGTTCGCGACGACCGGACGTGGAAGGTGCTCACGCTGCCGCCTCCGCCGAACGCTGGCACCGAGGACGATTGGCTGGAGCTGGTGGATATGACCGTCGAGAGGGCTTGGGATCGCTGGTGCTACGCGCAGCAGCACGCCGTGCGCGCGGCGCGCGAGCATTTCAAAGCAGTCGTTGCGGTCGCCGTCGCCCGCGCCGCCTGGAACAACTACTGGGAGCTGGCGGAGGAGGCCGGGCGGATCAGCGAGCGCTTGCGCGGCCGGCAACGCGCAAGAAGCCGTGCAACTCTTCATACCTGACCGGCGCACCCGACGCTCGGATCCTTGCGGCGAAGAGCTCCAGAAACCGGCGGAGGCCGGCGTCGTCGAGCAGCGTCGCCGCCTCGATGACTCCTGCCGCAGCCTCACGATGACTCGGCTCCAGCACCCTGGCCAGCGTGTCCGCGAAGTCCTCCGGCAACCCGCCCATCGATTCGAGTGTAAGAGGCGGGAACTAGAATCCAGAGGTTGTGCAGCCGGTAGTGATCGGGGACGTGATCTGGGAACCGAGCCCCGAGGTGATCGCCAGGAGCCGGCTCAAGCAGTTCATGAACCAGCACGGCATCGAGACGTTCGCCGACCTCTTGAAACGCGCCGACGCCGACATCGAATGGTTCTGGGACGCTGCGATCAAGGACATCGACATCGCTTTCTACCGGCATTTCGACACGGTTGTCGACCTTTCGAAGGGCAAGCCGTGGGCGAAGTGGTGGATCGGCGGGCGTATGAACATCGTGCAGAGCTGCCTCGACCGCTATCGCGACCGCGAAGCGCACGACAAGCTCGCGATCATCTTCGAAGGCGAGCCCGGCGATGTGCGCAAGCTCACCTACGCCGAGCTCGACCGCCAGGTGTGCAAGCTCGCGGGCGCGCTGCGCAAGCTGGGCGTGCGACCGGGCGACCGCGTCGCGATTTTCATGCCGATGTGCCCCGAGGTCGCGATCTCCGTCCTCGCAACGGCGAAGATCGGGGCGGTCATCATTCCGCTGTTCTCGGGCTACGGCGCGGAGGCGATCGCTTCCCGACTTCGTGACGGCGAGGCGAAGGTGCTCATCTGCGCCGACGGGTTCTACCGCCGCGGCCAGGTCGTGCCGATGAAAGAGACTGCGGACAAGGCGCTGGTCTCCTCCCCATCGGTGACTCGCGTGATCATGCACCGTCGTGTGGTGCGCGACGTGCCGTGGACGCACGGTCGAGACCACGTGTGGGACGTGCTGCTCGAGGACGAGCTGGACCATGCGCCCACTCACGAGCTCGACCCCGAAGACCCGCTGATGCTCATCTACACATCAGGCACGACTGGAAAGCCAAAGGGCACGGTTCACGTGCACGGCGGGTTCCCCATCAAGACGGCGCAGGACATGGCGCATGGCTTTGACGTCGGCGCCGGCGACACGATCTTCTGGTACACGGACATCGGCTGGATGATGGGCCCCTGGCTCATCTTCGGGTCACTGATCCTGGGCGCGACGATGGTGCTGTACGAGGGCACTCCCGACCACCCTGCCGCCGACCGCCTGTGGCGCATGGTCGCCGACCATCGCGTCACCGTCCTCGGCGTCTCCCCCACGCTGGTTCGCGGGTTGATGACGCACGGCGATGAGGTTCCCGCCCACCACGATCTGACGAGCCTGCGGATCCTCGGCGGCACCGGGGAGCCGTGGAACCCCGAGCCGTTCCACTGGTTCTTCAACAACATCGGAGGCGGGCGCATCCCGGTCATCAACTACACGGGCGGCACGGAGATTTCCGGCGGCATCCTATGCGGCAACGTGATCACTCACCTCCGGCCGTGCGCATTCGCCGGTCCGGTGCCCGGCATGGCGGCGGACGTGATCGACGCCGAGGGTAAGTCGGTGCGCGGGGAGGTCGGCGAGCTGGTGATCCGCAATCCCTGGCCGGGCATGACGCGCGGGTTCTGGGGCGATCAGCAGCGCTACATCGAGACCTACTGGAGCCGGTTCGAGGGCATCTGGGTGCACGGCGACTGGGCCTACGTTGACCCGGAGGACGGGCTCTGGTACGTGCTCGGGCGCTCCGACGACACCATCAAGGTGGCGGGCAAGCGGCTTGGTCCCGCGGAGGTCGAGTCGGTGCTGGTGGGCCATCCGTGGGTGGCCGAGTCGGCGGCGATCGGAGTTCCCGACGAGCTCAAGGGCGAAGTGCTCGTGTGCTTTGTCATCCTGCGTCCGAACCGCGAGGCGAGCGACAAGCTGGCGCTCGAGCTCTCTGACCTCGTTGCGACCGCGCTGGGCAAGCCGCTGCGGCCGAAGGCGGTTCACTTCGTCGGCGACCTGCCGCGAACGCGAAACGCGAAGATCCTGCGGCGCGTCGTCAAGTCGGTCTACATCGGCAGCGATCCGGGCGATCTGTCGTCGCTCGAGAATCCCAGCGCGCTCGCGGCCATCGGCGCGACTAGAGCGTGACCCGCGCCGAGATCAGAAGCTGAGGACTTTGTCCGCTTCCATCGTGAGCCTGACGAGGTCGGGCGGCGTGATGAACTTCGCATTCGGCCCCAGCATCTCCGGCAAGACCCCACGGGCCTCAGCACAGCCTTTTCAAACGTAGAAGCTGACGTCCTTTTCCAGGCACTTGTCGAGCAGCTCTCGCAACGGGGGAATTCCCAGGCCGAGTACGTTGGCGATGATGTCGGGCTTGAGAAGCTCGGCCGCGTCGCCGGCAAACGCAACCGCGACCTCGGTGCCGTTCGGCTTGGCTCCGTTAACCGCGATGTGGAATGGAATGCTGGCGCGGGTGGGGTCCTCAGGTCCGGTGGAGGCGACGATGAGTAGGCCTGACATGGATAGTAGTATGCGGCCCTCCCGGTGAGGTTTACGCGCAAAGACTGGGTGAGGCTCCTGATGCTGTGGCTTGGCGGCATCGACCTCCGATTGTTGATGCTGGCGGTTCCGCCGCTGATCCCTCAGATCCACCGCGAGCTGCACCTCGACGAGAAAGGCGTCGGTGTGCTCGTCTCCCTTCCGGTGCTTCTTCTGGCGGTGGCGGCGGTGCCCGGATCGCTGCTGATCGCCAAGCTCGGAGTGCGCCGGGCGCTGCTGCTGGGCCTTATGTCTGTCGGGGTGTTCGGGGCACTGCGCGGATTCGGCCCCAACACGACAGTGCTCTTCACAGCCACGTTCCTGATGGGCGCCGGGGTGGCGGTAAGCCAGCCCGCCTTTCCGTCGCTGGTCCGCGAATGGTTTCCTCGCCGCATCGCCATCGCGACCGCCGTTTACAGCAACGGAATTCTCATCGGCGAGACCCTGCCGACCGCGTTGACCACGCCGGTGGGCGTGCTCCCGCTTGCGCACGGGGATTGGCGCTGGGCGCTGGCGTCCTGGTCGGCGATCGTGATAGTGAGTGCGATTGCCATAGGGCTCGCGGCACCGGCGGGTCGTGCTGTCGTCAAAGGCGCAAGACCGCGATGGTGGCCGAATTGGCGGGAGGGTCAGGCGGTGAGGCTCGGCCTCATCATGGGCATCGACTCAGCCGTGTATTTCGGCACCAACGCTTTCATCCCGGACTATCTCGATCAGACCGGACGCCACTCACTGATCACGCCGACTCTGGCGGTTCTAAACGGGTCGCAGCTGCTGACGGGGCCTGCGGTCGCGATATGGCATAGGGTGCTCACGGGACGGTTCGGCTTCATCGGCTCCAGCGTGCTGATGGCGGCCGCCGAGCTCGGGATTATTTTCACGCCCGGCGCGGGAGTGATTTTGTGGGCGGGCGTTCTTGGATTCGCAGCTGCGCTCGCTTTCATCGTCGTCCTCACAATTCCGCCCAGGGTGGCGGCAGCGGGCGACGTGCACAGGATGAGCGCGGCGATCTTCACCATTCAGTACGCAGTGGCGTTCGTGGTGCCGCTGATCGCGGGCGCGGTGTGGGACGCCAGCGGCATCGCCGTGCTGGCGTTCGTGCCGGGCCTGGTCGCAACGACCGGGATGGGCTGGCTCGCGCTTCGCCTGCGGATTCCCGAGGACTACCAGCCTACGGCGGCTCCCTAGGGCGTTAGTCGGGGAGCTCGTACGTGAGGTTGTACTCGCCCTTGCTTCCCATTGGTGCCGAGAAGCCGCCCTTGCCGGTCAGGCCCTGCAGTCCGCCCTTGCTCGCGCCACGGACAACCTCCCACCTGGTCGCTGCTTTCTTGCCGTCGAACTTGCCGCGAAGCACCAGCGCGAATGAGCCCTTCTTGGTCCCGATGCTTCCCTTGATGACCTGAACGCCAGAGTATTCGGCGGTCTTGTCGGGGCGGTAGACCATCAGGTACTCGGTAGTGCCGGTGCCTTTGAGGTCACCGGTGAACTTCTGCGTCACGGTCGCCCTCGTCACCTTCGGGCCCCCCGGCGCTCCCGCCGGCTTCTCGTTCCAGTCCTTGATCTCGAATCCGCCGCTAGCAAGCTTTTTCATACTTCCTAGACTAGTCCAGGGCTTATGGCGTCAAGTTGACGCCATGGATGGCCGCTAGGACCGCCCGTCAAGCCTGGACGGGCACCTCGAATGGCGTCGCCAGCTGGAAGTAGTTGCCGTCGGGGTCCGCGAACGTAGCCAACCAGAATTGGTCGCTCATCTCATACGGCTCCTTGACCACCGTCGCACCGAGCCCCCTGACACGCTCGAACTCGCCCTTCACGTCAGGCGTGTCGAAGAAGATGATGATCCTCCCCGGTGCGGCGTTCTGACCGCGCACCTCCGAGTGCTCGCCGATGCTGAAGAAGC
>JALYSJ010000062.1 GCA_030854855.1 Candidatus Dormiibacterota bacterium | reverse complement strand
CGCACAGGACGTACGCACCCACGATGACCGCCCGCATGATCACGGGTGACCGCGCGCGAGCTGAGATCAACGGGTCAGGCGTTCGGGTCCGGCATAGACGTTGAACCGATCTCCGCGGAGGAACCCGACGAGTGTCTGGTTGAACTCTCTGGCGAGGCTTACGGCCAGGCTCGAGGGCGCGCCGACCGCGGCGAGCATGGGGATGCCGGCGGCAATGGACTTCTGCACTATTTCGTAGCCCGCGCGACCGCTCACCACCAGGATGGAAGATGCGAGCGGCAGCTTGCCATCGATCAGGGCGCGGCCCACCACCTTGTCGACGGCATTGTGCCGTCCGATGTCCTCTCGAACGCAGAGGAGCTTGCCATCCGCGCTGAACAAGCCCGCGGCGTGAAGCCCTCCGGTGCGATCGAACACCCCCTGGCCCGCGCGCAGCATCTCGACCAACCCCGGCAGCATCGACGGGTCGACTTGAGGCTTTTCTGGGAGCGCGGCGAGGTCACGCCTGAGATCCTCGATCAGCACCGTCCCGCAAACCCCGCATGCCGAACTCGAGAGCATCGAACGCTCCGGCTTGCGTCTCGGCGCGCCCACGAAGTGGACGTCGACCTGGTTGGACTCGATGAGCTCTGCTTTGACCCTGATCGCCTTCTCGGTTTCCCCCGTCTCGGCGCTGATGCGGATGGACCGGACGTCCTCCACCGCTCGCACGATTCCCTCGGAGAACATCAACCCCAGACACAGCTCAATGTCATGTCCGGGCGTGCGCATGACCACCGACAGCGGCTCGCCCTCGAGCATGAGCTGAAGTGGTTCCTCGGTGACTACCGCGTCGGGTGATTCCGTCCACTGCCCGGCGGACCACCTGCGAATCCTTAATCCTGGCGCGGCTGGTTTCGCCATGGCGACGCGCCCCTTAACCCTCAGCGACCCGCAACCGGCGTGCCGACCGCGCCGCCGCGGTCGCGATGGCAAAACCGCGCCACGACGTCACTCGCTCAGGTCGCAGCTCGATGGCATGGGGCACCTCATCCGGCTCGATGCCATATCGCTCAGCGATGTCGGACCTGTCCGCCGCGCCGCCGAAAGTCCCTCGGATGCACGCGCCCACCATGCGCGAAGGTCGAAAGCGGTGATGCATCTCGACGACGAGCGCTCCAGGCGATCCCGCACGCGGACGGCCACTGACCGGCGCCACCGTAACCTGACCGCGCTCCACCTCCCAGAAGGCTGGGCGGATGTATGGCATGCCGGCCTCGATCCAGCACGCGTAACCACGCGAGACGCCAGCGAGCTGCCGGCTCACCTCGGCTGGGACCGCAGGCACCCGCGCCGCCTGCGCGGCGGGAAATTGCACGCCCTCGATGATGTCTGCGTCGCTGGGGCGAAGCCGCATGACCACCCGGTTGTACGGAAGCCACTCCCGCGGCAGCCTCGTGATGTCGAGCACATAGCCTGCGACGAAGGGTGCGTTCTTTAACGCGTAACCCGCCATGCCGAGGACGTAGCCAGGGCCATCGAGCATGGCGCGCACCTGGCTCGACACTGAGAGTGGGTCGTAGACCTCGATCGCACCACGCAGCAGAAGTGCCTGCGCACCCCCGTCGACAAGGAAGGCGGCGCGCGGGTCGCGGCGGGCCAGCATGGTCTTGGCCGCATATCGCGAGGTTGTCATCCACAACGATCCGGCGGCGAAGCTGAAAACAGCAGGATTGACTAGGGGAAGGCGGCCGGCGCGCAGGGCAAGCATGCCGATGGCGGACTGCCCAAGGATGGCGTGCGCTTCGCTGGTCAGCCGCATGGCCTCACTTTAGCCGGGCGCCTCGCCTGGTTTCTCCAGCTTCTCGCGGATCCTGTTCAGTGCAGCCTGCAATCGGCGCTTGACCGTCCATTCAAGCCGCCTGGCGATCGCGGCGCCGAGGAAGGCGGCCGGCGGTTCGTAGGCGATGCGCAGCTCGATGTGGACACCACCGCGGTCCTTGGTGAAAGTAAAGCCGCCCTCCTGCTTGATGACGCCCGATTCCGAGACCCAGCCGATCTCGTGGGGACGCTGCCAGCGATTCAGCTTGAGCACGCTCTTCAGCGGCACTCCCAGAGCGTTCATCTCGACGTTGTACCGCGCGCCCGCGCCTTTGGTCTTAGCGCCGATCGGCTCCCATTTGGTGACGCCTTCCACCACCGCGGCGACATGCCGATAATCCGCGAAGTAGTCGAATGCACGCTCCGGCGGGCACTTGACCGTCACCCCCGCGGCGAACTCGACGCTTGCCATCCCAAGCAAGATATGACTGTGCTGCGTGTCGCCGGCGGTCGAGTTTCGGTCGTGGACTCCGTCACCAGTCCCGCGCCCACCGGCCGCCGGCTCCGTGACAGCTTTGTCGACGATGTCAGGAAGATCACGCTGGGTCTCATCCGAGTGCACGGCACCTCAGTCCGGCTGGGCCCGGTCGAGCTGATTCGCTTCGGTCCCGACAAGGTGTCGCCACACTCCGTGGAATGGCCGATCGACGGCGGACTTCTGGCGGGTGCTTCGGGTGGCCGGCTTCGCATCGAGGCCGGCAGGGGCCGCCTGGTCGCCTCTCTTGAAGGCTACCGCCCACTCCTTCCTCTGCTGCTTTACAGCGTCTCCCAGCTTCCGATCCATCACCTCTTCATGCGCATCCACCTGCTGCGCGTTCGAGGCCGGGAGCCTTCTCCAGGGGTCCCCGTCTCTTCGCACGATCGCGCGCGAGCGGCCATGGTCGACCTCGCCCTGTGCACGGCGCTCACGGGCCTGGTCAGCAAACGTCCGAGGGTGCGGCTGCTGCTCGGCATCGCCGCGGCCTACCACGTCACGTGCTGGAGCATCTCGGGTCGAACGCTCGGAAGCGTCGTTATGAAGCAGCGGGTTGTCGCAGTCGACGGTTCGCGGCCGACCGTTGGGCAGTCCCTTGTTCGCTTGCTCGCGCTTCCCATTGGATGGGCGCGAGGACGCCCGGTCCATGACGAGGTCGCGTGCACAGACGTGGTCAGCGATTGACGCCTCGTACTGTTTCGCGTGTGCCTCCTGCGGCCGACCTCGTAATCTTCGGAGCATCTGGCGACCTGACGCACCGCAAAATTCTGCCGTCGCTGGGGCATCTGATCACACGCGATGGACAGTCGGTGCGCGTGATCGGTGCCGGCCGCAGTCACAAATCGAGCGCTGACTTCCGCGAAATCGTCAAAGAATCGAGCGGCAACCAGCGACTCGGTGCCAATG
>JALYSJ010000047.1 GCA_030854855.1 Candidatus Dormiibacterota bacterium | reverse complement strand
AGCGCCTTGAGCGCGTCGTGCAGCGGCTTGGCCTCGATCGCCTGCGCCAGCTCGACCTCGTCGTTGGCGGTCAGCAAGCTGACGCGTCCGATCTCCTTGAGGTACATGCGCACGGGGTCATCGAGCGAGACCGAGTCCATCATCTCGATGTCCAGAAGCATCTCGTCGTCGATCTGCTCGACCTCTTCGAAGTCCTTCTCGCCGTCGGTGACCTCGATTCCGATCTCCTTGAACGCGGCGAAGATGCGGAAGATCTGGTCAGGCTCGGCGTCGATCTCCGGGAAGCCCTGGAGAATGTCGTCGGGCGTGAGGTAGCCCTGCTCCTTGCCCTTGATGATGAGCTGCTCGGCCGTGGCCATCAGCTCGTCTTCGAACCTGTGCTCGGGTTTGGTCTCTGCTTTGCCGGGTCGAGTCCCGGCCTTGGTTGGTGCTTTAGCTACGCGCGCGATGTCAGCCTCCCCTTTCGATGTCGTTGATGGCGCGTGCAAGCTCTCCGGCCTGAGCTTCGAGACGAGCCACCCGCTCCGAGTCCTTGCCCGTTTCGGCCTCGGAAAGCTCGCGAATTATCCCACTGTGGAGGGACCTCATGTGGTCGAGGCGGATTCGCACCGCCAGCTGCTCGGCCACATCGTCGTCAACGCTTGGCGGTGGCACCGCCCATGCTCTTCGAATCAGGTCCTGTTCCTCTGCGGGATAACCCGCCAACTCGTTCTCAAGCCCGGACTCACCGCCGCGCTCGTATGTCTCCAACATTCGTTCGTATAGACCGCGATCCTGTTCGTCCAACTCAGCAGGGGTGACGATTGTTCGCACCCGCTCGATGGCGACCGGCCGGACCGCAAGCAGCTGCAGAAGATACCTGCCTACGGTGAGTTTCTTCCCCCGTAGGGGCCCCGCCAAACCGGATTTGCCGTTCGTTTCACTCCCCGCACCCCCTACCCCCGCCCTCCCTCTGGCGGGGGAGGGAGAAGGAGCTTGCGGGGTGAGGAGGTGGGGCTGGACGCCGATCCAGCCTGCCGCCCTCTCGCGGTAGCTCTCCCGGACGGCCGGATCGGGGATCTTTTCGAGCACCTCCCGGGCCTTGCTGGCCGCCAGCTCGAGTTGGTTCGGGTTGCCGGTGTTGAGGCCTGTCAGCGCGTCCTTGATCCAGAACTCCCAGCCGGAAGGGGCGGCGGCGACAAGCTCTTCCCAGCGCTGCGGCGCCTCGGCCCCGGCGGCGCGTAGAAACTCGTCGGGGTCTTTGGCGGGCGCGGTGATGGTGGCGACTCTGGTGCGCATCTGGTGGGCGGACGCCAGCTCGACGGCCTTGAAGGCCGCGGCTCGACCCGCCCTGTCGGCGTCGAAGACCAGCAGCACCTCGTCGGTGAAACGCTTGAGCAGTCTCACCTGATCCTCGGTGAGCGCCGTGCCTGAGCTTGCCACTGCGTTGAGAACGCCGAACTGGTGCGCAGTGATGACGTCGAACTGACCTTCCATCAGCACTGCGTGGCCGCGTTTGGTGATCTCGTCGCGTGCGAGGTCCAGGCCGAAGATCACCCTTCCCTTTATGTAGGTGGATGTTTCCTGGGAGTTGATGTACTTGCGCTGCTCGTCGGGTCTGACCGTCCGTGCCGTGAAGGCGAGCGGCTGCCCGCGCTCGTCCCGGATGGGGATGACCAGGCGCTCGGCAAAGAAGTCGCTGCCGTCGCGGCGCATCAGGCCCGCTTCCTGCGCGTCCTGAAGCGATTTCTTCTTTGCCCTGACGTACTCGGCAAAGCCTCGCCCCGGTGGGGCGAAGCCGAGCTGGAAGCGGCGGGCGGTTTCCTCGCTGACCTTGCGCGACTCCAGGAGCTTGCGGCCGGGTTCGCCGGCCGGGTTCGACCACAAGACGTATTCGTAGTACTGCGCGGCGAGCTTGAGCATTTCGAGGAGGCGCTTGCGTGTGTCGGCGCGCTGCTTCTGCTCTGGCGAGAGCTTTTTGAGCTCGACGCCGGCGCGCTCGGCGAGCGTCTGCAGGGCGCCGCGCTTGTCGGTCTTCTCGATCAGCTCGACGAAGGTGAAAACGTCACCGTGGCGCTGGCACCCGAAGCAGTACCAGGACTGCTTCTGAGGGTGGACCGTAAAGCTCGGCGTGTCTTCCTGGTGGAAAGGGCACAGCCCGACCATGTCCTTGTTGCGCTTGGTCAGCCGGACGTATTCCTGGATGACCTTGACCAGGTCGACCTTCGCCTTGACGTCGGCGAAGGCGTCGTCCGACGCGGGTGTGGGCACTGCTCCTATTGTCGGGCGTCCTGTCAAGTCTCACCGGAAAGTGCTTGGTTCGCTGAAGCCCGCATCCGACAGAGGGATGCGAGCTATTGATTCAGGAGATCCTCGCGGATCCCCGTCTCGAGGCATTGCCGGCGATGCTGGACCAGGGACTCACCGCGCTCGGCGACAGGATCAACGCCGAAGGGTTCATGGATTTGGAGAAGTAGCCGTCGCGACCGAGGGCGCCGGTGCTGGTCTGGCGCGCCGCATGTCCAGGATCACGGAGGCCGACAGGATCAAGACGGGCACCGCGATCAGGGCTGGGGGCACTGTCGGCAGCGGGAAGACAATCAGGAAGAAGAGAGCCTGCGGGCCGAACAACAGGCTCTCGACGATGACGAAAATCAGATCGAACAAGACGCTGAGCGCGGCGAGCGCCGCGGTGCAGTAGACGGCGAACGGCAGCCCTCTCCAGACGAGGACGGCGACGACGACGGACCCCGCGAGGGCGAAGACCTGGTCGAAGGCCAGCTGATCGTTGGGGATGGTCCATCCGGGCCCAAGGATGCCAAGGCTGGTGTCCCCGTAGGTGGACGCCATGACGGAGTACGTACCGACAGGAGTGGTCGAGCCGAAGAGAAGCGCCTGCACGAAGATCAGGAGTGCGATCGCCTTCCGGCGGTTCGATCCGGGTGACACTCAGGCGAGTCTAGGCCTAGGTGCTAGCGATGTCCGATTCGGCCCACTCGTGACGTAGTGATGGTGTGAGGATGGCGGCGGCGCGGGCTGCGGATGTGGTGGGCCACACTCTGCCGGTGACGGCCGACCGCTTCTGCGAGCTGTACGCGCCGGCCGTCTGCCGGTTTGCCGCCATGGCCGCACGTTCGAACGATGAAGCTGATGACGTTGCACAGGAGGCGCTGCTTAAAGCGGTGCGCGGGCTCGACCGCTTTGATGCGCGGCGGGGCTCGATGGAGGCTTGGCTCTGGCGGATCGGGGCCAACGTCGCGTACGACCACCAGCGGGCGGAGCGACGCCGGTTCGCTCTGTGGACACGCCTGAGCCGGTTTCGAGACGATCCGGTCGCATCGGTCGAGTCGACTGCTGTCGAAAGGCTCGACAACGCGAGGCTGCTCGAGGCGTTGCGGGGACTGGGGCCGCGGGATCGCACGCTGCTGGCGCTGCGATTCGGGGCAGACCTGGATTTCGGCGCGGTTGGCGCCGCGGCGGGGCTGAGCGAGGCAACTGCAGGCACAGCCGTGCGCCGAGCATTGGAAAAACTACGAGCTCACCTGGAGGTGGACCGATTATGAACACAACGACCGAGCAGCTTGCCGAGCAACTCAGGGATCTGAAGCTCGAACATCCCCAGCCGGGGGCGGTCACCGCGCGGGTGCTTGCGGCAGCCGCCCGCCCTGCTCCGCGGTGGCGGCCGTCTCGCCTGGCCATCGCGGTCGCCATCTTGCTGGCTGCGCTGCCGGGCACGTGGGGCGTGCTGTATTTCTCGCCCGCCACCGCAGCCGCGCTCGCCGATGCGTCGGGATCCGGCGGATTCTCGAGCGAGATCCTCGACCATTTCGGGTTGGGAACCGGAAGCCTCGTCACCGCGCAGAACTCGTCGGCCACCTCGTCCGGCTACACCGTGCAACTGGTCGGTGTTTACGCGGACTCGATTCGGACGGTGGTCCTTTTCAAGACGACGCCGCCCGCGTTCACCTCTAGCATCATGCGCCTGACCGATCAATTCGGCACCGAATACCACATGCGGGGTGGCGAAGGTAACCTCAACACCGGTGACCAGGCGTTCGAGTTCGAACCAGCCTCAGCGCTGACGTCGGTCACCGGCATGCGATTTACCCTGAACATCGATCGGCTGACGCCAGATCAACGCACTATTCCCCGCCCGCACGAGGTATCCGGCGCCTGGATCCTGAAGGGGGTTGTGCTGCCCCGTGCCGGCACCACGCTCGTGACACCTGCACAGGGTTCGCTCGGGGACGGCACCGTCACGTTCGTCGAGGCGCGGTACTCGGGCCGAGTCGTTTTGATCCGAGCCGACGTGCGCGGTGTTTCGCTCGATGGTCAGGTTGGTGTCGAGGGGCCGAAAAACAAGCCGATACCGCGATTCCGCGTCGAGCTGACTCCGGTGGACGGCGGCCGGGCCGCTGTTGGCGGGGGTGGCTGGAGCTCGTCCTCAGGCAGCCCTGCCCACGTCGAGGCGCTCTTTTACAGCGTCGATCCCGGAACCTACCAATTGAACTTTGCGCTCGCAGGCGCCGGCACGTTGACACGGATGCTGGTCGTGCGCTAGGAAAGGCGCCACTAACATCGTCAGGTGACCCGGACCGTCGAAGAGCTGAACCGGCGGATGCTGCGGGCCCGTGACGCCATCGACCGCGCCTACGCCAATCCGCTCGACATCGCCAACCTCTCCCAGGTGGCGTGTGTGTCCGAGGCCCACTTCATCAGGACCTTCAAGACGACCTTCGGCGAGACGCCCCACCGCTACCTGCAGCGCCGGCGAGTTGAGCGAGCGATGTTCATGCTGCGCGAGACCGAGAAGAGCGTGACCGACGTTTGTCTCGACGCCGGCTTCACCAGCCTGGGCACGTTCAGCCGGACGTTTCACGACATCGTCGGCATGTCCCCAACGGATTACAGATCACGCAAGGAAGTGATCCCCTTGCCGACGTGCTTCGTCATGCAATGGACGAGACCGAGCAGTTTCGGAGAAGCCAAGCGCTCACACGGAACCTAGGATCGATCCAGTTCAGACCACCAACCACGAAGGAGAAACTCCGATGTACGGCAGGATCAACATGTCCAGCATCTTCGTCCTCGACCTCAACAAGGCGATCGACTTTTACGTGGGCACGCTGGGGCTCGAGCTCAGCAATGACATGGACCTCGGCTTCATGCGCTGGGTGACCGTATGCGTGCCGGGCGACCCCGGACGCAACGTGCTGCTCGAGCTGCCGGGCCCGCCCGGAATGGACGAGAAGACGGCGGACCAGGTCCGCGAGATCGTCTCGAAGGGTGCCACCGGGTTCACGCTCGGCCTCACCACCGACGACTGCATGAAGACCTACGAAACGCTGAAGGCGCGCGGGGTCGAGTTCACGTCGCAGCCGGAAGAGCATTTCTACGGCAAGGACTTCGGCCTGCGAGATCCCTTCGGCAACAACATCCGAATCGTGGAGCTGGCGACCCGGCCGAACGGATTGCCCAAGACGCTCGAGGCGACAAGGCCGATTACGGCCAAGGGGTAGAGCTACACATGAGATTTCGGGCCAAGATCCTGCAGTCGGGTAAGACAGCGGCTGGGATCGAAGTACCGGCGAATGTGGTGGCCGCTCTCGGTTCGAGCAAGCGGCCACCAGTTCGCGCCACCATCAACGGCTTCACCTATCGCACCAGCGTGGCGCCCATGGGCGGGAAGTTCATGGTCGGCGTGCCGCCGGAGTTCCGCGAGGGTGCCGGAGTCGCGGCCGGCGACATCGTGGACATCGACCTCGAGGTGGACCCCGAGCCGCGTGAGGTTGTGATCCCGCCCGACTTCGCCGCGGCGCTCAAGCGTGAAGCGAAGGCGAAGAGCTTCTTTGAAGGGTTGAATTACAGCAACAAGAGGCGTCTGGTCACACCGATCGTAGATGCCAAAACCCCCGAGACGCGCGAGCGCCGCATCGCGACAACGGTCGACCGGCTGAGGAACGGGCAGATCTAGCTCGGCAATCAGTCCTGGTTTGCTTTTGCCAGGTCGGCGCGCAAGCGCTCACCCATCGCCAGAAGGACCTTTATCAACAACCCATTGCTGGACTTGATGGTGTCGCGGAACTGCGAGTGGCTCATCACCAGCAGCCTCGCGGGGGTCTTGGTCTTCACCGTCGCAGTCGCCGGGCCGCGGTCCAGCATGCTGATCTCCCCGAAAAAGTCCCCAGGTTTGAGCGTGCGCCGCTTCTCACCGCCGATCTCCACCACCGCCTCGCCGTCGAGCAGGACATAGAAGGAATCGCCGGGACGCCCCTGCGTCGTGAGCTTCTTACCTGCCGGCACATCGACCTCGTCGGCGTTGCCGGCGACGTGTTCGAGCTCGGTCTTGGAAAGCTTCGAGAACAGTGGCACCTTGCTTAGAGCGTTCGCCTTTGAATGAGCTGCCACCGCTTCAGCATATTGTGCTGGTCATGGTCTGTTCTGTCTGCGGCCGCCCCCTCCCGAGTGGCGCCAGATTCTGTCCCAACTGCGGCGCCACAGTCGGGTCGGTCGTCGGCACCGAGGAGCGAAAGATGGTCACGGCCCTCTTCGTGGACATCGTCGACTCGACCGGGCTGGGCAGCCGTCTCGACCCGGAGCGGTCTCGGGAGATCCTTGGCCAGTTTTTCAGCGCCGC
>JALYSJ010000046.1 GCA_030854855.1 Candidatus Dormiibacterota bacterium | reverse complement strand
GCCAAGGCAGCCGCGAAGCCGAAGGCCGAGACCAAGGCAGCAGCCAAGAAGAAGGCCGCCCCCAAGGCAAAGGCTGAGGCCAAGGCGCCCGCCAAGAAGCCCGCTACCAAGAAGGCTAAGAGCTAGAGATGCTGATCCCGAAGAGAGTCAAGTACCGGAAGATGCACCGCGGCCGGCGCACAGGCATCGCCACGCGGGGCGCCACCGTCGCGTTCGGCGACTACGGCCTGCAGGCGATGGAAGCGTGCTGGATGAGCAACCGCCAGATCGAGGCGGCCCGCCGGGCGATGACTCGCCACGTGAAGCGCGGCGGCCAAATCTGGATCCGCGTCTTCCCCGACAAGTCCATCACCAAGAAGCCGGCCGAGACCCGCATGGGTTCCGGCAAGGGCAACCCCGAAGGCTGGGTCGCTGTGATCAAGCCCGGCCGCGTCCTCTTCGAAATGGGCGGCGTCACGCCGCAGGTCGCGAAAGAGGCGATGAAGCTCGCCGCCTCGAAGCTTCCAATCAAGACGCGCTTCGTCAGCTCCGAATCCGTCACCACCGCAGGAGCCGCGAGATGAAAGTCGACGAGCTCAGAGTGCTGGAGGCTGACGAGCTGGGTGGCCGTCTGCGCGCAGCGCGGCGCGAGCTCTACGAGCTCCGCTTCAAGCACGCCGTCGGCCAGCTCGAGAACTCGAGCCAGATCTCAAAGGTCAGGCACGACATCGCTCGGATCATGACCGTGCTTCACGAGCGCGACTTCGGCATCCTGGCCACCGTGCCCGTGCAAGAGGAGCTGGTCCCCGTCGCAGCCTCTAAAGAGGCGAAGCCAAAACGCACAAAGAAAACCGCCGACAAGCCTGAAGAAACGTCATGACCGACACTGCAACACAATCCAAAACTGACGCGGCAGCCGCCGAGAAGGAAGTCCGTGGGCAGCGGAAGGTCCGCCTTGCCAAGGTGATCTCCGACAAGATGGACAAGACGATCATCGTCCAGGTCGGTACGTCCAAGGCGCACCGCCTCTACCGCAAGACCGTCCGCCAGCGCACCAAGTTCAAGGTCCACGACGAGAAGAACGAGTGCGGCATCGGCGACCTTGTCCGCATCACCGAAACGCGCCCCATCTCGAAAGAGAAGCGCTGGCGCGTGCTCGAGATCGTCGAGAAGGCCAAGTAGCAGTGATCCAGCAAGAAACTCGCCTCAAGGTCGCGGACAACTCAGGAGCGAAAGAGATCCTGTGCATCCGCGTGGCCGGCGGGCACTATCGCAAGTACGCGTCGGTGGGCGACATCATCACCGCGACCGTCAAGTCGGCTCAGCCCGGCGGGCAGGTCAAGAAGGGTGAGGTCGTGAAGGCCGTCGTCGTGCGCGTGACGAAAGAATACAAGCGTCCGGACGGCTCGCTGATCCGTTTCGACGAGAACGCTGCAGTGCTGCTCGCCACCGCGAACAACCCGCGCGGCACGCGCATCTTTGGCCCGGTGGCCCGCGAGCTTCGCGAGCGCAACTTCATGAAGATCATCAGCCTGGCCCCGGAGGTCCTGTAACCAGATGCTACGTAACAAGCCACAGCCGACTCGCCGCTGGCTCGATCTTGCCCCGGGCGATCCCGTGATCGTGCTCACCGGCAAGGACAAGGGCAAGCAGGGCGAGGTGCTGCGCACAATCCCCGACAAGCACAAGATCGTTGTCAAGGGCATCAACATCCTGAAGCGCCACACCAAGGCGGGGCAGTCCCGCGGCGGAACAAGCGTCGCGCAGGGCGGCGTGGTCGACTTCGAGGCGGCGCTCGACTACTCCAATGTGATGCTCGTCTGCCCGGCATGCTCGAAGCCGACGCGCACCAAGCACACCGTGATTGAGTCCGGAGCGCGAGTGCTGGTCTGCCGCCACTGCGGCGAGCCCTACGAGCGCGTGCGCAAGACGGAGGCCCAATGAGCAAAGCCAAAGCAGCTCAGAAGAAGACCGAAGCCCCGAAGGCGCCGGGCACTCGCACCGAGGATCCGCCCCGGATGCTGACGGTGTACCGCGACACGATCGTGCCGCAGATGACCAAGGAGTTCGACTACGCGAATCCTATGGAGGTGCCGCGCATCGTCAAGGTCGTTGTGAACATCGGCATCGGCGAAGCGAAGGACAACGACAAGGCGCTGGATGCCGCGGTCGGCGACGTGGTCACCATCACGGGCCAGAAGCCGCAGCTGATCAAGGCCCGCAAGTCCGTGGCCGCGTTCAAGCTGCGCGAAGGCCAGACGATCGGCATCAAGACGACGCTGCGCGGCCGCCGCATGTGGTTCTTCATTGACAAGCTTCTCCACGTCGCGCTCCCCCGCATCCGCGACTTCCGCGGTGTCAACGCGGAGGGTTTCGACGGCCGCGGCAACTACTCGCTGGGCTTGCGTGAGCAGGTCATTTTCCCGGAGATCGACTACGACAAGATCGACAAGCTTCGCGGGCTGGAAGTATCGATAGTGACCACCGCCCGCACAGACGACGAAGCGCGAAGTCTATTGACGCGCCTCGGCATGCCATTCAAGAAGAGGTAGGTAGGTTTGGCGAAGAAATCTCAACTCGAGCGCTGGAAGAGGGACCTTTTGAAACCCAAGTTCAAGGTCCGGTTCCACAACCGGTGCCGCATCTGCGGACGGCCGCGCGCTTACTATCGCAAGTTCGGCATGTGCCGAATCTGCTTCCGCAACCTTGCCGCCGAGGGACGCATCCCCGGCGTGACGAAGTCGAGCTGGTGATGGCTACTACAGCAGTCGCGAAAACCACCCCGGCCAAGGTCGTCAAGCGCGCGTCCGCCGGCGTCGTCAGCGACCCCATCGCGGACATGCTCACTCGAGTGCGCAACGCGAACACCGCGCGGCATGCCGAGGTGAAGGTTCCGGCTTCGAAGCTGAAGCTCGAGATCGCGCGCGTCCTCAAGGAAGAGGGCTACATCGTCGGGTACGAAGTCGAGGCCGACGGAACCACCCAGACGATGCGTATCATCTTCAAGTCTCGCCCCGATCGCACCCGCGTGATCTCGGGCGTCAAGCGAATCAGCCGCCCCGGCTTGCGCGTCTACGCTCGCAAGACAGAGATCCCGAGGGTCCTGGGCGGTCTCGGAATCGCAATTCTCAGCACAGCCGAGGGAGTCATGAGCGGTCGCCAGGCGACCCGCCAGGGACTCGGCGGCGAAGTGCTGGCGTACGTCTGGTAGGAGAGCAAGGAAAAGAGTTGTCGCGGATTGGAAAGCTGCCGATTCAGGTGCCGGCCGGGGTGAAGGTCACCCTGGAGCCCGGGCAGGTCGTGAAGGTCGAGGGCCCGAAGGGCCAGCTTCAGCGCACCCTGCCGGGAGACATCAAGGTCACGCAGGTCGATGGGCAGCTCGTGTTTGAGCGACCGTCCGACGACTATCGCCACCGCGCGATGCACGGCCTGGTGCGGAGCCTGGTCAACAACATGGTGATCGGCGTGAACACGGGCTTCGTCAAGCACCTCGACCTCGTCGGCGTCGGCTATCGCGTTGCCAAGCAAGGCGAGGAGCTCGTGCTGAGCCTTGGCTACTCGCACCCCATCAGGTTCAAGCCGCCCACCGGCATCTCAATCGAAGTCCAGGACCCGACCAAGTTCTCGGTTTCGGGCGTCTCGATCGAAGACGTCGGCCAGGTCGCCGCCATCCTCCGCGGAATGCGCCCGCCCGAGCCTTACAAGGGCAAAGGTGTCATGTACCGCGGCGAGAAGATTCGCCGCAAGGCCGGGAAGGCCGGGAAGGGGGCCAAGACCGCCGCATGATCAAGCGCCAGGACAAGAAGGCCAACCGTTCGAAGCGGCATCGGCGCGTGCGCGTGCACGTGAGCGGGACGCAGGAGCGTCCGCGTCTTTCCGTCTTCCGAAGCCTCAATCACGTCTACGCCCAGCTCATCGACGATGGAGCCAGCCGCACGCTCGCGGCCGCCTCGACCGTCGACCTGAAGGCGAAGGGCAACGGCATGGCCGAGGCGGCGCAGGTCGGCAAGGCGATCGCCGCGAAGGCGAAGGCCGCGGGCGTGAGCTCGGTGGTCTTCGACCGGGGCGGGTTCCTCTACCACGGCAGAATCAAGGCTTTGGCGGACGCCGCCCGCGAAGCCGGACTGGAGTTTTAGCACCGAATGGGAAGTCGATACCCGCACACGAGCGGCGAGCGATCTGAACTCACCGACCGCGTCGTCCGCGTCAACCGCGTGTCAAAGGTGGTCAAGGGCGGACGCAAGTTCTCGTTCAGCGCGCTGATCGTGGTCGGCGACCTGAACGGACGTGTCGGCGCGGGCATCGGCAAGGCAAAGGAGGTCACCGAGGCCATCCGCAAGGGCATGGACGTGGCCAAGCGCAACATGATCACCGTCCCGATGGTCGGGACGACCATCCCGCACGAAGTGAACCTCAAGCTTGGCTCCGCTCGCATCATGCTCAAGCCCGCCGCGCCCGGCACGGGTGTGATCTCGGGTGGCGCGATGCGCGCGGTGATTGAGACGGCTGGCATAAAAGACATCCTGACCAAGTCACACGGCACCAACAACCCCATTAACACGGTGCGCGCGACTCTCGCCGCATTGCAGCAGCTGCGGACCGCGCAGCAGGTCGCCGAGCTGCGCGGCAAAGAGGTCGAGCAAATCGTCGGCCGCCGCCTCGCCGCCGCCTACCGCCGCCAGGAAAGCGGCGCCAAGGGCGCTGAGCCCGTCGCAGCGGAGTCGAAATGACGATTAATAAGACAGAAAAGACAGAAAAGAAAGTGACCGCAACCAAGAAGCCCAAGGCCGCCCCAAAGGTTGACCGGCCGATCATAGCCACCCTGAGAAAGAGCACCATCGGCGCCATCCCGGCGGTCAAGGCCACCGTCGCGTCGCTTGGCTTTCGCCGGATGAACCAGACTCGCGAGCTTCCCGACAACCCGGCGGTGCGCGGGATGCTGAAGGCGGTCAACTTCCTGGTCTCCGTCGAGGGCGAGCCCTACATCCGCCCGAAGCGCAGCAAGTACAAGATCTGGCGCTCTCGCTCGAACAAGAAGCACCAGAGGGGTAAGTAGCGTGCAGCTTCACGACCTCAAACCCGCGCGCGGAGCGCACCGCCGGCCCGAGAGGATCGGTCGCGGCACGGGCTCCGGTCGCGGCAAGACATCCGGCCGCGGCCAGAAAGGCCAGAACGCGCGCAGCGAAGGCTTCCGCGTCGGCTTCGAGGGCGGCCAGATGCCGCTCGCGCAGCGCATCCCCAAGCTGCCCGGCTTCAAGAACCCCTTCAAGAAGATCTACTCGGTCGTCAACCTCTCGAAGCTGAGCCGCTTCAAGGACGGAACGAAGGTTGACGTCGAGGCCCTGGTCGAGGCGGGACTCGTCCATCCCGGCAAGGAGATCAAGATCCTCGGCACCGGCGGCCTCAAGCGCAAGCTGACGGTCGAGGCGCACTGGTTCAGCGCCAGCGCCCGCGAGGCGATCGAGAAGGGCGGTGGTTCGGTGAAGGTTCTCGGTGAGCCTCGCAAGATCGGACCCCGCCGGACCGCCGCCAAGCTGCCGAAGCCCCTGCCCACCGCAGAGACCCCGAAGGCAGTCGCCGAGCCAGAAGCAGCAGCGAAGCCGGAGCGTCAGGAGCGCCAGAAGAAGGGTGCCGCGCCGGCACCGGCCGAGGAGGCCACCCCTCCCGACGAGGAATAGCGGATGAACCTCCTCGAGGCGTTGATCAACGCCATCCGGCTGCCGGAGCTCCGCAACAAGATCCTCTTCACCGGCGGCATCCTCGTCATCTTCCGGCTCTTCGCCAACGTGGCGGTGCCCGGCGCCAGCCAGGCAGCCCTCGCCCAGCTCTTCAACTCACAGGCCCTTCTCGGGCTGCTAGACCTGTTCTCGGGCGGTGGCCTTTCCCGCTTCAGCGTGGTGGCCATGGGCATGAACCCCTACATCAACGCCACGATCATCATGCAGCTCATGACGGTGATCTCCGAACGCATCAAGGAGATCTCCAAAGAGGGCGAGGCGGGCCGCCGCCGAATCACGCGCTGGAGCCGCTACCTCACCGTCGCGCTCGGCGCGGGCCAGGCCTACGGGTTCACTGTTCTGTTCCAGAACACGACACCCTCGATCCTCGGTCCTCTCGACTGGTTCCAGCGCCTGCAGATCGTGCTCGTGCTGACCGCGGGGACCGTGATGCTGATGTGGTTCGGCGAGCTCATCACCGAATACGGAATCGGCAACGGCGTCTCGCTCATCATCTTCGCCGGCATCATCGGCCGCGGGCCCGCGGGCGTGGCCGCGGTCTTCACCGCCAAGTCCAGCGGCGGAGGCCTCGCCGACTACGTGCCCTTTATCGTCTTTGGCCTGATCGCCCTCGTGATGACCGCGGTGATCATCGAGGTTCAGCAGGCGGTGAGAAAGATCCCCATCCAGTCGGCGCAGCGCACCGTTGGGTTGAAGCAGGTCGCGAGCCGCGCCAGCTTCCTACCCTTGCGCGTCAATCATGCCGGCGTGATCCCGATCATCTTCGCGATCTCGGTCATGTTCCTGCCCACGATCGTCGCCAACTACTTCACCGGCGCGCCGCCGGACACCTGGTACTACAAAGCCGCGGCGTGGGTAAGGGGCAACTTCTCGCCAGACACGTCGAACCTACCTATGGCCATCACCTACAACGCCCTCTATTTCGCGCTGACGTTTGGGTTCACGTACTTCTATACGGCGATCACATTCGACGTCAACGAGGTGGCGGACAACCTTAAACGCTATTCCAGCTTCATCCCGGGCATCCGTCCCGGGCGGCCGACGGCCGACTATCTCGCTTCGGTGATGAACCGGGTGACGTTCGCGGGTGCCACCTTCCTCGGCTTCATCACGGTGATCCTTCCGATCGCCACGGCCAAAATCTCGGGCATCCCGCATCAACAGATGTATCTCGGAGGCACAGCCATACTCATCGTGGTCGGCGTCGCGCTCGACACCATGAAACAGCTGCAGACCCAGCTCGTCATGCGCCAGTACCGAGGCTTCATCAAGTGAACCTCCTCCTCTACGGAGCTCCCGGCAGCGGCAAGGGCACGCAGGCGAACATGCTGCGCACTCATTTCGGCATCCCGCACATCGCCACGGGCGACATGCTCCGGGCCGAGATCCACGCGGGCACCCCGCTCGGGCTTCAGGCCCAGCCCATCCTCGCCGCGGGCCAGTACGTCTCGGACGACATCATGATCGCGATCATCCGCAACAGGCTGCGCCAGCCCGATTGCACGCGCGGCTTCATCATCGACGGGTTCCCACGCACGATCCCGCAGGCGGTCGCGCTCGACACCCTGATGGGGGAGCTGGGCCGCCGCTTCAACCGGGTCCTGTACCTCAGGGTCGAGATCGACGAGCTGCTTCACCGCCTTTCTGGCCGCCTCGTCTGCCCCCGCTGCCAGCGCACCTATCCGCCCGGCACCGCGGCCTGCGAATCGGACGGCAGCTCGCTGGTTCAGCGCGAGGACGACAAGGTGGAGGCCGTGAAGCCCCGGATCGAGATCTACCTCCAGAAGACCATCCCGGTACTCGACCACTATCGCGGCGAGGGGCTGGTTTCCGAGATCGACGGCATGGGCACAATCGATGAGATAAGCCACCAGGTCCTCACCGCCGTGGCGGCCCCCTCCACCTACGGGCAAAGCGCGTGATCAACCTCAAGACAGCCCACGAGATCGACCTCATGGCCCGGGCGGGCAGCTTGCTCGCGTCCGTTCTCCCCCCGCTCAAGGAGGCCTGTGAGCCCGGAGTC
Organism: Candidatus Dormiibacterota bacterium; assembly: GCA_030854855.1. Lineage (GTDB taxonomy): Bacteria > Chloroflexota > Dormibacteria > Dormibacterales > Dormibacteraceae > Palsa-870. The sequence goes on along the minus strand of JALYSJ010000046.1, from coordinate 3,923 downwards.
AAGACCATCGAGCTCGACCGGATCGCCGACAAGCTGATCCGGGCGGGCGGGGCCACGCCCGGCTTCCTCGGCTACCACGGCTTCCCGCGCTCGATCTGCGTCTCGATCAACGACGAGGCCGTCCACGGCATCCCCGGCAACCGCAAGATCGCCTCCGGCGACCTCGTCAGCCTCGACCTGGGCCTGGTCCTGGAGGGGTTCTGGGCGGACGTCGGGATCACGGTTGGCGTCGGCAAGATCTCCAAGGAGGGCGAGCGCCTGATCAAGGTGACCGAGCAGGCGCTGTACGTCGGGATCGACAAGGCCCGCCCCGGAGGCTACCTGGGTGACATCTCGGCGGCGATCCAGAAGCACGTCGAGGCGGCCGGCTTCTCGGTCATCCGGCAGTTCGTGGGCCACGGGATCGGCCGCCAGATGCACGAGGACCCCCAGGTGCCCAACTTTGGGACCCCGGGAACCCCTCCCAAGCTCAAGGCCGGGATGACCCTGGCGATCGAGCCGATGGTCAACGCCGGCTCCCACGAGGTGTATATGAAGCCCGACGGCTGGACGATCTGCACGGCCGACGGGAGCCTTTCCGCCTACTTCGAGCACACGGTGGCGATCACGGACCGGGGCCCCCTCGTCCTGACCGCCAACCCGCTGGGCTGATGCTTTGGTACAATCGTCGTTCGTGCCCCAACGCTCCCCACTCGTGAAGGGGGTCGTGGTGGAGCCTCTTCCCAACGGCGTATATCGGGTTGAGCTCGAGAACGGGGCGAAAGTCCTGGCTCACGTCGCCGATCGTGCAGGCACCCACTTCACCCGGCTTCTCGCTGGAGACAAGGTGAGGGTCGAGCTTGCGACCAGCGATCGATCGCGAGGGCGAATTCGAGAGATTTTTAGATGAAGGTGCGTCCGTCAGTCAAAAAGATGTGTTCGAGCTGCAAGGTGATCAAGCGCAAAGGGGTGGTCCGAGTGATCTGCTCCAAGACGCCGAAGCACAAGCAGCGACAGGGATAAAGGACTAAATGGCGAGAATCGCCGGCGTCGACATACCCCCCCAGAAGCGGGCCGTCATTGCCTTGACGTACATCCACGGAATCGGCAACACGACCGCCCAGAAGATCGTCAAGACGGCGGGCATCAACCTGGCAACGCGCGTCAAGGACCTCTCCGAAGAGGAGGTCACCCGCCTCCGCCAGATCATCGACCGGATGGTCACCGCCAAGGAGCTCCTCATCGAAGGTGATCTCCGCCGTGAGGTCGCGACGAACATCAAGCGCATGACCGAGATCGGCTCGTACCGCGGATCCCGCCATCGCCGTGGCCTTCCCGTCCGCGGCCAGCGCACCCGCACTAACGCGCGGAGCCGCCGCGGCCCGAAGCGCGCGGTCGCCGGCAAGAAGAAGGTCAAAGCAGGCAAGTAATGGCAAAGAAGAAGGTCGTCCGCACCCGGCGCCGCGAGCGCAAGAACGTCGTCAACGGACAGGCTCACATCCAGAGCACGTTCAACAACACCATCATCTCGATCAGCGACGTCGAAGGCAACGTCATCTCGTGGGGCTCGGCCGGCGCGCAGGGCTTCAAGGGAAGCCGCAAGTCGACCCCGTACGCCGCGCAGATGACCGCCGAGGCGACCGCCAAGAAGGCGCTCGAGCACGGGATGCGTTCGATCGAGGTCTTCGTTCGAGGACCGGGCGCAGGCCGCGAGGCCGCGATCCGCTCATTGCAGGCAACTGGTTTGGAGGTCAGCGCAATCACCGACGTAACGCCAATCCCACACAACGGCTGCCGTCCTCCCAAGCGAAGGAGGGTTTAATGGTCTCCTCCGGCCACGTCGACGCCATCTCATCGGCCCAGTTCGCCGATGCGTGTGTCGCCTCCTGCGCGCGCTCGGTCACGCACCAACGGGTGCTCTCCCTCGCGTGCTCGTCGGCTCCTTCGCCTCGGCGCCCATGGCCGCGATCTAGCGCCGCCGGGCCGGAAGGAGCCCACTGATGGCGAACTACAGCGGCCCCGTCTGCCGCTTCTGCCGCCGCGAGGGCGCCAAGCTCTACTTGAAGGGCGAGCGGTGCTACACGCCGAAGTGCGCCATCGAGCGCCGCGCGTTCGCGCCCGGCATGCATGGCCAGGCGCGCAAGCGCAAGACGTCGGACTATGGCATTCAGCTGCGCGCCAAGCAGAAGGCGCGCCGCATCTACGGTCTGCTGGAGAAGCAGTTCCGCAACTACTTCAACGCGGCGGCGAAGGAACCGGGCGTGACCGGTGTCAACCTACTTCGCCACCTCGAGCTTCGCCTCGACAACGTGATCTACCGGTTGGGTCTGGGCACGTCGCGCAAGCAAGCGCGGCAGCTCGTCGCGCACCGCCACTTCGAGGTCAATGGAAAGACGGTCAACGTGCCGTCCTACCAGCTCAAGGTCGGCGATGTGCTGAAGGTCAAGCCCGCCAACGGTGTGATCGACGTGGCGCTCGAGTCGTCCAAGGTCCGGCCGGTGCCGGCATGGCTTTCATTCAGCGCGGACGACAAGTCCGCCAAGGTCCTCGCCCGGCCTGAGCGTCACGAGATGGAGACCGGCGTCGAAGAACAGTTGATCGTTGAGTTTTACTCAAGGTAAAGGGAGTACCAAGTTGGCAATAGATACACAGATGTCAGTCAACCCGCAGGTCAAGAAGCTCGAGACCAGCGCGAACTACGGCAAGTTCGACATCGAGCCGCTGGACCCGGGATTCGGCACGACACTGGGCAACACGCTTCGGCGCGTGCTGCTGTCGTCCCTATGGGGCGCGGCGGTCACGTCGATCCAGATTGACGGTGTCGCTCACGAGTTCACCGCCATCCCGCACGTCAAAGAGGATGTGACCGAGGTCATCCTCAATCTCAAGAAGCTCTGCCTCAAAAGCTTCACCGAGGACCCCGTGACCCTGCTACTCGATGTCAAGGGCCCAGCCGAGGTGCGCGCGTCGCACATCCAGGCCTCGTCCGATGTCGAGATCGTCAACCCGGACCTCTACATCTGCACGCTGGCGGCGAAGGGCCACCTGCGCATGGAGCTGAACGTGGAGCGCGGCAAGGGCTACGTTCCCGCCGATCGCAACAAGCGCGAGGGCCAGCCCATCGGGGTAATTCCGATCGACGCGATCTTCTCCCCAGTCGAGAAGGCCAACTTCACGGTCGAGAAGACCCGTGTTGGCCAGTCGACCGACTACGATCGCCTGCTCATCGAGGTCTGGACGGACGGCACCATGTCGCCCGAGGAAGCGGTCAGCCACGCGGCTGAGCTCTTCACCCAGCACCTGAGCCTGTTCGTGAGCTTTGGCGCCAACATCGAAAAGCACGACGCCGAGCGTCGCGGCGAAACGGGCAGCCAGAACCGCCTGATGGACACTCCCATCGAGGAGCTGGACCTCTCCGTCCGGGCATTCAACTGCCTGAAGGCGAACGAGATCCAGACCGTCGGCCAGCTGCTTCAGAAGCGTGAGGAGGAGCTGCTCGCTCTGCGGAACTTTGGGCGCAAGTCCCTTGACGAGATCAAGGAGAAGCTTGTCGAGAAAGGTTTCATCAAGCCCGAAGAGATGGGCACGGTCCTGCGCGGCTAGGTCTGAATGCGACACCAAAAAGCCGGCCGCCACTTCAATCGGGACACCGACGCACGCAAGGCGCTGATGCGCAATCTCTGCACGTCGCTGCTGGAGCACGGCCGCATCACCACGACCGAGCCGAAGGCCAAGGAGCTGAAGCGGTGGGTCGAGCGGCTGATCACCACGGCCAAGGACCAGGACCTCAACGCGCGCCGGCGCGTGGCGCGGGAAATTTCCAAGGCGGACGTGGTCGAGCGGCTGTTCTCGAACCTCATTCCGCGCCTGGCCGAGCGGCCTGGCGGTTACACGCGGATCATCCACAAGGGCCCGCGCCTCGGCGACGCCGCACCCATGGTGAT
>JALYSJ010000041.1 GCA_030854855.1 Candidatus Dormiibacterota bacterium | reverse complement strand
ATGGTCGACCCCGCGCTCCCCGGCTTCGCAAAAGCGCGAGAGGCGGCCCTCGCGGTTGGGGAGCACGTCGCCCGCTGAGCACAGCCGTGGTCGAGGTCGACGACCTCGTCAAGCGTTATCGCAAGTCAAAGGTCAATGCCGTCGACGGCATCAGCCTGAGAGTCGAGGCGGGCGAGTTCTTCGCGTTGCTCGGGCCAAACGGCGCGGGAAAGACGACGACCATCTCGATCCTGACGACCACGCTCGCGCCAACCTCGGGCACCGTCCGTATCGCCGGTCACGACCTGAAGTCGGAGGCCGCGGCCGTGCGCCGACAAATCGGGATCATCTTCCAGAACCCGAGCTTGGACATGAACCTGTCCGGCGAGGAGAACGTGCGGCTTCACGCGATCCTGTTCGGCCTGTATCCATACCGCCCGGCCTTCCGGCTGATGCCGGTCGAGTACAGGCGCCACGTGCACGAGCTGGCGTCGGTCCTCGGCATGGAGAAGGAGATCTTCCACCCGGTCAAGAAGCTGTCGGGCGGCATGCAGCGCAAGCTCGAGATCATTCGGGGTTTGATGCATCGGCCGCTGGTACTCTTCCTGGACGAGCCGACGCGCGGCCTCGACGTGGCCAGCCGGCGCGGCCTGTGGGCCTACCTGCGCGAGGTGCGAGAGCAGCACCACATCACGATCGTGCTGACGACGCACTACCTCGAGGAGGCCGAGCAGGCCGATCGCCTGTGCATCCTGAACCACGGCCGCGTGGTCGCGATGGGCGCTCCGAGCGACGTCAAAGCGCAGCCGCTCGAGGAATACCTGGAGATCGACGCGGACGACCGTGACCAGCTGCGCCGCGAGCTACGGCGCCGCAACCTGGAATTCGAAGAAAACGGCGCGTTCACGATCCGGCTGAAGGGCCATTCCGCGCACGAGGTCGTCCGGGAGCTCGAAACGCCCCTGACGCGTCTGCGCACCCGGCAACCATCACTCGAGGATGCCTACATGAGGATCCTCGCTGCGGAAGCCGATGAATGAGGTTAGCGCCATCGCGGCCATCGCCACGCGGGACCTCATCAAGTTCCTGCGTGATCGGAGCCGGCTGGTCGGGACCTTCGTGTTTCCTCTGGTGATCATGGGGTTGATGGGCGGCACCCTGCAGCTCAACCTCGGCAAGGCGGCCGGATTCAACTTCCTAGGGTTCACGTTCACCGGCGTCCTCGGGATGACGATCTTCCAATCGTCTGCGCAGGGCATCGCGTCCCTGCTCGAGGACCGGCAGAACGACTTCGCCCAGGAGATATTCGTGTCTCCGATCTCCCGTTACTCGATCGTGTTCGGAAAGATCATCGGCGAGTCGATGGTCGCCCTCGCGCAGGCGGCGCCGCTGGTCGTCTTCGCGCTGGTGCTGCAGGTGCCCCTCACGCCCGCCATGATTCTGCTCATGGCGCCGGTCGCGGTGATCTCGTGCTTGCTCGGAGGTTCGTTCGGGCTTATCGGGATGGCCATGATCAACGACGCGAGAGCGGCAAATCAGATGTTCGGTTTTCTGCTCCTCCCGCAGTTCTTCCTTGCCGGAGTGTTCAACCCGATCACCGTCCTTCCGTGGTACCTGGAGATCCTCTCCCGCATCTCGCCGATGCGCTACGTGGTGGACCTGTTTCGAGATGTCGTCTACACCGGCCGCCCCGAGTATCACCGCATAGTGCTGCTGGACCCGTTGACCAACGTCACGGTCATAGCGGTCATGTTCGGTGTGTTCATCGTGATCGGGACCGCGCTCTTCGTCAGGCGCGAAACCAACCGCTGACCCACGGCCTGGCAACAGTCGATTGCCAGGCAACGAATGGGCGAATCGAGGATTTTTGTCGCCGCAGGGTAAGCGGTGTGTGAGTTTTGGGTACCGGTACCCTTTTAGTACCCAATCGCGTCGTGTTGGGACGTGTCGTTAGATGTCGTCCTGTATTCGCCGGGGCGCGGTTGAATTCACCGAAAAAGAACCCGGCTTTCTGTACACCTTAATAAAATACAGGGCATGACGGATCGATGAGCACGCTGCACGCCAACAACCCGCAGGATGGCCTCAACCGGCTCGAGACGCTGGTCCTCCTTGCCGGCACCGCGCTGCCTTCACGGGCGATCCGCAGCCAGATCACATCCGCCGTCAACGTCATCGTGCAAACCGCGCGGCTGCGCGGCGGTGCTCGCAAGGTGATAAGAATCGCCGAGGTGATCGGGTTGGTCGACGGCGAGATCTCGATCCAGGAGGTCTTCGCTTGCCGCCAGGTGGGCGTTACACCTGATGGACGTGCGGTCGGCTACCACACGGCGACCGGCGTCCAATCGATCTTCAAGCAGCACTTCATGTCCAATGGCGTGCAGTTGCCCGACTCGATGTTCGCTCCTACGGCGCAGCCGCCGGCGGAGAAGCTGTATTGACCATGGAAGACGCTGGAAACATGAACGACGCCAGTCACACCAACGGCAAGCCGAAGCCCGGCGTGCTGGACCCGGAGCTGCTCGCTGATTTCGGCCATCAGGTGCGCAACCAGCTGAACGCGGTGGTCGGAGCGGCCGGCCTCCTGTCGTCCAGCGCCACCTCCAGCGAGGAGCGCGAGCTCGCTTCGATCGTCGAGATCGGAGCCGAGCAGATAGCTAGGTTGGTGGACGACGTCCTCGACGCCGCGACCATTCAGAGCGGCGAGTTCGAGCTTGCCCTGCACCCTTTCAACGTCCGGGCCAGCGTCGAGAGCTGCATCGGCCTGGTCGCTGATGCCGCGGGAGCGAAGGGCATCGACCTTTCGTTTCAAGCCGCACCTGACGTGCCCAGCGTGATCGTCGGCGACTCCCGCCGGTTGGAGCAGATCGTGCTCTCGCT
>JALYSJ010000030.1 GCA_030854855.1 Candidatus Dormiibacterota bacterium | reverse complement strand
CGAGGTGGAGTCCTCGCTGCAGTTCGACGATCCGATCAACATCCAGTACACCTCGGGCACCACCGGCTTTCCGAAGGGCGCGACGCTCACTCACCACAACATCCTCAACAACGGCTTTTTCATCGGGGAAACGCTCCGTTACACCGAGCACGATCGAGTGTGCATCCCGGTGCCCTTCTATCACTGCTTCGGCATGGTGCTGGGCAATCTCGCCTGCACGACGCACGGCGCGACCATGGTCATCCCGGCCGAGGCGTTCGATCCGGTGCTCACGATGCAAACCGTCCAGAAAGAGAGCTGCACGTCGCTCTACGGCGTGCCGACCATGTTCATCGCCGAGCTCGAGCACCAACGATTCGGCGAGTTCGATTTTGGTTCGCTTCGGACTGGCATCATGGCGGGCTCACCGTGCCCGGTCGAGGTTATGAAGAAGGTCCAAACGGCGATGCACATCCCCGAGATGACGATCGCTTACGGCATGACTGAAACGTCGCCGGTCTCGACCCAGAGCACAACCGACGATCCGCTCGAGCGGCGCGTGTCAACGGTCGGTCGCGTACACCCTCACGTCGAGATCAAGATCGTCGATCCCGCCACGGGATCGGTAGTACCGCGAGGTGAGACCGGTGAGCTGTGCAGCCGCGGCTACATCGTGATGCTCGGCTACTGGAACAACGATGAAGCCACCCGCCAGGCCATCGACCCCGCGCGCTGGATGCATACCGGAGACCTCGCAACGATGGACGAGGAGGGATACGTGAACATCGTCGGCCGGATCAAGGACATGATCATTCGCGGGGGCGAGAACATCTACCCGCGCGAGGTTGAGGAGTTCCTCTACACGCACCCCGACATCACGGACGTGCAGGTGATCGGAGTGCCCTCCGAGAAATACGGCGAGGAAGTCATGGCGTGGGTCAAGCCCCGAGAAGGAACGACCGTCACCGGTCAGGAACTCGCCGCGTGGTGCAAGGGCAAGATCGCCGGCTATAAGATCCCGCGCCACTGGAAGTTCGTCGATTCGTTTCCAATGACCGTTACGGGCAAGATCCAGAAGTTCAAGATGCGCGAGGTCGCGGTCGAGGAGTTGGGCCTCGAGAAAGCCGCGGGAGTGAAGACCGCGTAGCCAAATCAACCATTCGGCCGCCGAATGAGCTGTCTGGCTGGTGCCAAATCGACCAGGTGGCCGCCGAATGAGAAGTTACTGCAAGCTCTCGTACGGGGCGGCGGCGGCAAACGGCTCGTAGAGCAGCAGGACCTTTTCGATCGGCAGGAGGTCACGCATGAATATCCCGCCGGCCGCGACGCCGGCGAATCCGACAATCCCCAGCCCATCGTGAGGCGCAGCTTGTTCGGCGCTGTCCTGCATGACCCGGAACGCGTTGGTCCGACCCGATTGGTTGGCGGTCGCGACAACGCCTTTCCACGCCGCCGCGTAGCTCGCCGCCGGGTCGAGTGCGACGGGAGCCGCAGTGATCGAGCCGGCAGGGGCGGCGACCTTGGGGCGCTCGCTCAGAGCCTTGGCGACCGCGGCGACCTCGGCCTCGCGCGGCCCGGAAAGCGTCGGTAGCAAGCGCAGGAACGCCGCGATCTGCCGGTCGACCGGTGGCGCGGGCTGGTAGCCCGGACCTGGCAGGACGGTCGCGAAGGGTCGGTAGGCAACCTCGAACTGGGCCGGATCCATCTGCTCACGCACGAGGATTGCCAGGGCAACGATCTGGGCCGACTCGAGGGCCCCCGCGGCGGCTGTGGGATCGGGCAGAGCCTTGTTGATGGCAAGCTGCGCCTGGGCGACCCTGAACCCGCCTGTGAAGGCGTTGACCATGGCCTGGTCGGCGCCCGAAAGCAAGCCCTCCAGCACCTGCTCGACCGCAGCCGTGGACTCCCGCTGGCGGGCGAGGAGGCGGGCGGTCGCGATCCACTCCCATTGCGCAGGCCCCAGCGTTTTGCTGGCCGCGACCAGAAACTGTCCCGCGTCCGAAGCGCTCAGCGGAGAACGACCTGCTCAGGCAGCAGACCCTTGGCCCGCAGCTTGTCGATCGGGTGATACGCGTCGACGATGCGCATCGTGCCCGAGGCCGACCGGAGAACCATCGACTGCGTGAACGCGTACACGTCTTCATAGCGCACGCCCTTCAGCAGCTCTCCGGACGTGATGCCGGTGGCCGCGAAAAAGATGTCGGAGCCGGAGCACAGGTCGTCCAGGCACAGCACTTTGCTCGGCTTGTGTCCTTCCTTGACCGCCATCTCCCTCTCCTTGTCGTCGCGGAAGTGGAGCTTAGCCTGCATGTCGCCGCCAATGGTCTTGATCGCGCATGCGGCCAGCACGCCTTCGGTGGCGCCACCCGAGCCCATCATGCAGTGGATGCCGGACCTGGTCTCGAGCGCAGCCTCGAGAGCCGCTCCGACGTCGCCCGCGGTGATGAGCTTGATCCGCGCCCCGACCTCGCGTATTTGAGCGATCACTTCCTTGTTGCGGTCGCGGTCGAGGACGACGACGGTGAGCTCCTGGACCGGAAGTCCCTCGGCCTTGGCGATCCGGCGCAGGTTCCACTCCACCGGCATATCCAGATCGATCACGCCACTCGCGCGCCGGCCCACGACAAGCTTTTGCATGTAAGCAACGTGAGTCGTGAACATGGTGCCGCGCTCGGCGAGTGCGACGACGGAGAGGGCGCCCGGAAGACCTGAGGCGGTGAGGCTCGTCCCTTCGATCGGGTCGACCGCGACGTCGACTTCCGGCGCGAGGCCGTTTCCGATCTCCTCACCGAAATAGAGCATCGGGGCATCGTCCTTTTCGCCCTCGCCGATGACGACCGTCCCTTTCATATCAACCGCCGCCAGCGCTGCTCGAATCGCTTCCACGGCACGGCTGTCGGCGGCTTCCTTATCGCCCCTACCCTGAAGAGGCGCCGCCGCGAGAGCTCCAGCTTCGGTCACCCGGAGCAGCTCGAGCGCCAGGTTGCGGTTGATATACGACTCTTCGATCATTCGGTTTCCAGCGTATACGAAGCCGCCTGGGCGCTCGTCAGGCCGCGCTCAACCTATGCCGCGGCGCCGGATCGGCAGCTTATCCGCTTCCACCCAAAGGTCAACCTTTCGCGCGAGACGGCGGTCGCCATCCTTGTCCACATAGACGCATGTGCGCTCCAGCACAGCGGTGATTCGCACATTGCTCCCGTCCAGCGTCGCGTCGAAAGGGTCGACGAGCACCTCTTCCTCATCGAGCTCGACTTCGCTCAAGCGCCGGGGCCCGCTGGGCCGCCGCTTGGTCGAGAGCTCGAGCTGGGGCCTTGGGAGAATCCCCGCGCCCGGCTTGATCGTGAGGCGCGAGGAGGCTGAGCCGGCAAGGCGAATCGCCGGTCGCCCGGGGAGAACCGGCCGTGTGGGAGGCAAGGGCGGCGCCGGCTTTGGCGCCGGTGCCGGTTTCGATTTCTGGGGAACCGCTCGCGCACTCGTGGCCGGCGTGCGCGCCGGCCGCCTTGCGCTTGGCGGGAGCCGCTTGGCGATCACGCGCTTGGCGGACGCGCCCTTGGCAGACGCGCCCTTGGCGGGCCCTTTGACCCGGGCCGGCCTCTTCGGCTGTCTCCTAGAAGAACTCACCCCAGAATTTCCTGACCCGGCCGACTGGGTTAGGTACCGTCCTGAACGCTACGGCCCCCGGGCGCGGCGATCCATCGACGATGGCCGCCGGCTCGGAATCGGGAACGCCTTCGGGATGAACACGAATCACACCAAGGTGAACGCCGCCTTCCTGGACGACCAGAGCACCAACCCTGGCGTCACCTTCGAGTCGTCCGGTGCTCGTGATCTTCAGCCGGCTGGCCGCGACGACAGTGCCGCGGACAAAGCCGGAGATGGTCAAGCGTTCGCTGCGAATTTCCGCCTCGACATGGGCGTCCGGGCCGATCAGCAGGTCGCCGTCAGACTCGATCTGGCCGCTGAAATTGCCCAGGACCTGGCCCCCGCCTTTGACCTGCAGCCGCCCCGAAAGAACATCGTCGCGCGCCAGGACAGTCGATTTCGGCTCGAGCCCGTAAGGCTCGTGGCCGCCGTTCGAACTGGAAACGCCGACCGTTTCCACCAAGGCATCAGACACTTCACACCTCCCATGCCCAGCATCAGCCGGGTTCCCACCTCCCGGCAGCATAAGACGTCAGAGCTCCGTATGTGCGGCCAGGTATTCGAGGACCGCGTCGCGAGTGGGGGGGATATCGCCGTCGATGACGAGCTCCTGCAATCGCTGTTTGATGCGCCCAACCTCCGGCCCCGGACGGATGCCTCGCACGCCCATCACGTCCGCGCCGGTGATTACGGGCTCCAGTCGGGACGGCAGCTCATGCAGCACCGCCCCGATCCGATCCTGCAGCTCGTCGAGCTTCTCGGGTTCAGGGTAGGCGGACGCCGCAACGTCAGCTCTAGCCAGGGCCATCAGCGAGTCGATGAGGGGGCCGGCGTCACGCGCCAGGCGCCTGACCGCGCCGTCAGTCCATTCGGTGCGGTAGTAAACGGGTCGCAGGTGCAGGCGCACGAGCTTGGTCACCGCCTCGATCTCCCGCTGCGAGAACCTGAGCCGCTCGAGCGCCGATTTCGCGAGCTGCGCCCCGACGGTCTCGTGGCCGGTGAAGGCCCCATCCGGAGTGGCAGTGGACGGCTTGCCCACATCGTGGAACAGTGCTGCGAGGCGGATGATGAGGTCGCTGGGCATCCGTTCGACAGTGAGCAGCGTGTGCCCGTACACGTCATGGGTGTGATAGCCGCTCTGCGGGACGCCTTTGCAGGCGGCCACCTCCGGCAGAACGACCCCGAGCAGCTCGCCCGCGTCGAGCAGCTCGAGGGCGAGGCGAGGTCGCTCCGAGGTGAGCATCCGCCGCAGCTCGTCGGCAGTGCGTTCGACTGAGATGACGGGCGGGGCAAGCCGAGCTTTCATCTGCCTCATGGCAGGCAGCACGTCGGGCGCCAGCTCGAAACCGAGCTCAGAGGCGAAGCGAACCGCTCGGAGCATCCGAAGCGGATCGTCCGCGAAGGTGCGCAGCGGATCGGCGGGAGTGCGCAAGACGCGCGCCTCGAGGTCCTTGCGTCCCCCGAGCGGGTCGTGGATGTTGCCGTCGAAGTCCATCAGCAGCGTGTTGACGGTGAAGTCGCGCCGCCGGAGGTCCTCTTCCAATGTCGCCGGGCGAACGTCTGGCTTCCTTGAGTCGGGCGCGTATGACTCCGCCCGCGCGGTCACAAACTCGACAAGGTGGCCAGGGAGCGAAACCTGGGCCGTGCCGTAGCGCTCGAAAGTAACCGGCGGCTCGGCCGCCGCAAGCGAAGCGAAGCGCTCAGCCAGCTTCACCGCGTCACCAGCCTCCACCACCACGTCGGGATTGGGATGAGGCCGGCCAAGCAGCTTGTCGCGCACGTAGCCGCCGACGACCCAGCTACGCACCCCGAGATCGGCCGCCGCTCTCTTCAGGAGCCGGAGGAGATCTGTGTCGCTTAGCTCTCTTATTGGTTGATGCGCGCCCATTCCACGGCTCCAATCTGCCCAGCGCGATCGCCCAGTCGGGCGCGGCGCAGGCGGGGCCGGCGGGCTGGCTTGATGAAAGGTGACGAGCGAAGCGTCTCGATGATCGTCGGCTCGATCAGTGACCACGACCGGGAGATGCCTCCGCCGATCACGAACATCTCCGGATCGATGACGTTGGTCAGGCTGATGAGGGCTATACCCATGTAACGCGCTGCCCTCTCCACCACAGTCCTCGCATGTCTGTCGCCGCGCGCGGCGGCCGCGAACAGCTCTGCGGCGGAGTGGCCCGTCTCGCGCGCCAGGTTCGCGCCGCCAATGAACGCTTCCAGACAGCCACGTTGGCCGCACTGATCGAGCGGGCCGTTCGGGTCGATGACCATGTGCCCGACCTCGCCGGCCGTGCCATGCCCTCCGCGGTGCAGCTTGCCATCGATGATCAGCCCACCGCCGACACCTGTCGACCAGGTGATGTACACCATGTTGCGAGTGCCTCGTCCAGCTCCGTGATGAAACTCGCCAAGGCCGGCCATGTCGGCGTCGTTGGCAAGGTGAACCTTGGCTCCTGTCACGTGAGCCAGCATTGCGGCCAGCGGCACGTTGCGCCAGCCGGGCAGGTTCGGCGGATTGACCAGCACACCACGTTTGATGTCAATTGGGCCGGGGGCGCCGATGCCGATGCTGCGAACCTTTTCGCGACCCCGATGCCGGTCGATCTCGGCGGCGGCCCAATCCACCATGCCTTGCGGCGTCCGAAGCAGCGGCGTCTTCGTCTTGACGCTCGCGATCACGTTTCCGTCGGAGCGCGCGAGCGCGACCCGCACCTGCGTTCCGCCTAGGTCGATTCCCGCCAGCATGCGGCATTAGGGTAACCGCGTGACTCACCAACCTAGTCTCCCGGCGTGCGACCTCGCCGGCCGGTTCCCGGAGCCCGTCTGGAAAACAGCCGCCAGCTTAACCATTCGGCCGCCGAATGAGCGAATCGTCCGGACCGGCTGCCGTCGAAGGCCGGAAGAGTTCTCGTTTAAGAAGCGAGGAGCTGCTGGCCGCGCAGGGCGGCCAGGATCTCGATCGGCCCGCGCGCGCGATTGAAGGTATAGAAGTGGAGCCCGGGCACGCCCGCCTCGAGCAGCTCAGCACATTGCGCGATGCAGTGCTGCACACCAAGGGCGCGCACCGTATCGTCATCGGGCGCCTGTTCGATCTGCGCTTGAAGCGCAGACGGCACGGTAGCCCCCGACATTGCGGTCATCACCGCCAGCGAGCGGCGGCTCGGTACCGGCATCAGGCCGGGAACTATCGGCACATTGATTCCCGTCGCTCGGGCGCGGGCCACCAGGTCGAAATAGAACCGGTTGTCGAAGAAGAGCTGCGTGATGAGGAAGTCAGCACCTGAATCGACCTTGAGTTTCATGTAGCGAGACTCGTGCTCCAGGTCAGGACTCTCCGGGTGCTTCTCTGTGCTGCACGCGGCGCCGACGCCAAGGCGATAACCATTGCGACGCACGAAGGCGACCAGGTCGCTCCCGTGGGCGAGCTGCGGATCAGCCGGCGTGAAAGGCTGCCCCGGGTTCGGCGGGTCGCCTCTCAGCGCGAGGACGTTGGCGACTCCCTCCCGCTCCATCCAGTTAAGGATCTGACGCGTTCTGTCAGCCGAATTGGCGCAAGTGAGGTGGGCCATCGCCTCGATGTGATAGTGACGCTTGATCCGCGTCACGAGCTCGAGGGTCTTCTCCCCAGTGCGGATCCGGTAAGTGACCGAAACCCAGTCAGGCGCATGTCCGGCAAGTGCCGCGACCGTGCGCTCCAGCACCTCGACCTCGGTCTCATCACGAGGCGCCATGAACTCGAATGAGACGCTGGGCCGACTGCGGGCCAGCATGTCCGCGATTCGCATTTGGCGCGAACTCTACCTAATGAGCGAAAACGTCGGTGTCCAGCCGGCCGTTTAGCTGCTGCATTCCGCACTTTTTGCGCCAAAGGTGCGCTTCGAGCCCCGGTCAGGCAGGTATGCATGCGGGCCAGGGACGGCCGGAATATATCCGGCCTAATTGCGGCCTGTGTCTAGCGCAATACGCGAGCGTCTCCGACACGCCGCGTCACGTGCTGCGCGTCCAGATGCTCGAGGAGCGCGAGGACCGGGCGGCGGCTGGCACCCATGCTGTCGCGTAGTTGCGCCACAGTGATCGAGCCGCTGTTCGCGATGATCCCCCTCACCATCGCAACGGCCGACTCGTAGGCGCCCTTCGTGAAAGCGATGTCGTCGCTCACGCGCACGATCTCGCCTCGCTGCGCCAGCGCGCGAACCACCTCTGGAGTCGCTCCGGTCTGCTTGACAGCGTCGCTGAGGGATGGAGGAGCGAAAGGCTGCCGGCCCAGAAGCTCGACCAATGCCGTGGCGGTCCCGTCAACCTCGTGCAGATCCACACGGTGTTCGGGCAAAGCAACGGATCCGACTCGCTCGGCGACGAGGCCATCCTGAAGCAAGCCCTGGACCACCGAAGGGAAAGCGCCGGGCGACACGCCGAGCCGGTTGCGCAGCTCCTCGCGCGCGACGCCGGGGCGCAGAGGGTGCGCGGAGTGATAGGCGCCGAGCTCCCGTGTCGCGCGGTCGGTGATCGCGCGCCACGCTCCTTTGTCGAAGAGCCAATCGCCGATGCGCCTCGCGTCCAGTCTCGCCACATCCGCCTCGGGCGCCATGGTGGCCTTCAGCAGCGCCGCCACGGTGACCCCGCGCGGATATTTGCGCAGCTCCTCTTGAAGGACGTCGCCGGCCGCGCGCCGTTCGAGACTGTCCCGCACGACGCTGTCGTGGCGCGCATGGCGGCGCGGGGTGACGTCGACGAACGTTCCGCCGGCGATTGTCGTCGCCGGGCTTGGGATGCGCAGGATCAAGCGATCGCGCTCCGCCGCGGCGATCGGCCGCTCCAGGTAGAGCTGCACCCAGCCCTCGGCGCCGGCGGCAATCTCGTCTGAGTCGAGCACGATCACGCGGCAACCCACTTCGGCGGTTCCTGTGTGCAACAGAAGCGCGGCCCCATGTCGCAGTGGTTGCGCCGCGGACGCCAACACCCGCACGGTGGCATCCGCGCGACGGGTGGCTGCGAGCGTTTTCGGGCGGGCCAGGACGTCACCGCGCGCGAGCTGTTCCTTTTCCACCCCGGTCAGGTTGGCCGCGACCCGGCTGCCCGGCGACGCGGTCTCGACCTTGCGGTTGTGCTGCTGTAGGCCACGCACTCGAACCGTCCGGCCGCTCGGCACAACCTCGAGCTCTTCGCCGACGTTCAACGAACCATCCACGAGCGTGCCTGTCACGACGGTGCCGAATCCGCTCATCGTGAAGGCCCTGTCGATCGGGAGCCGAGGCCGGCCGAGATCGGGCCTAGAAGGTGACGCCGCGAGCAGCGCATCCAGCGTCGCGATCAGCTCGGCCTTTCCCTCCCCGGTGAGGGCGGAGAACGGGACCACCGGCGCCGACGCCAATGACGTGCCTTCGAGCGCCTGGACCACCTCGGACTTCACTAGCGCGAGCCAGTCCGCATCGACCAGGTCGACTTTCGAAAGGACGACGACGCCGCGGCGTACGTCCAGCAGATCGATGATCTCGAGGTGCTCTTTGGTTTGCGGCATGACGCCTTCATCAGCCGCGATCACCAGCATCACGGCGTCGAGCCCGTGCGTCCCGGCCAGCATGTTGCGGATGAACCGCGCATGGCCGGGGACATCGACGATGCCGACGTCAAGTCCGCTCGGGAGCTGCAGGTGCGCGAAGCCGAGGTCAATGGTCATGCCGCGCCGCTTTTCTTCGGCGAGACGGTCGGGATCGATGCCGGTCAGCGTGGTGATCAAGGTCGACTTGCCGTGGTCTATGTGCCCGGCTGTGCCGACGACATAGTTGCGCTCACGAGAAGGCGCGGTCACCGCGTCGTGACGCTGCGTACCGCAACCTCTACCGCATCGATCAGTGTCTCGTCTTCCCCTTTCAAGACGGTGCGGGGATCCAGGCAGCACGCATCCTTTTCGATGCGCGCGATCACTGGCGGCTCGCCGTGACGCAGCGTCGCCGCCAGGCGCGAAGCCGGCCCGGACAGCGCGAGGAGCATGGTGGGCAGGCCATGTTCGGGCAGCGAGCCTCCGCCGACCGCCGACTCACCGGCGACGACGGTCGCGTTCACGCCGCGCTCGCCAAGCTTGACCGACCACATCGCCGCACGGCGCCGGATGTCATCGACCGAGGCGCGGAGCATTCTCTCGACGGGTATCTCCTCCAGCTTGCCCGTCAGGCGCTGCCGCAGCGTCGCCTCGAGAGCGGCGAGCGTCAGCTTGTCGATGCGAACTGCCCGCGCGAGCGGATGGCGCGCCATCTTCTTGACGGCCGCCATCCCCGCGTCGCCTCGGCCCAGGACGATGCCCGCTTGCGGCCCGCCGAAAAGCTTGTCGCCCGAGAACGTCACGACGTCCGAGTGCTCAAGCGACTCGGCGACTGTCGGTTCGTCGCCGATGGGTTGGGTCGCGCCGCTGCCAAGGTCGTCGATGAGCAGCAGCCCGCGGGCATGAGCGACCTCCGCCAGCTGGGCGAGTGAGGTCGCCTCGGTAAACCCCTCGACGCGAAAGTTCGATGTGTGCACGCGCAGGAGCGCGGCGGTTCGTGCCGTGATCGCCTGCTCGTAGTCGTCCTTTCGCGTGCGATTGGTGGTGCCGACCTCGACCATACGCGCGCCCGACAGCCGCATGACGTCCGGCATGCGGAAGGACCCGCCGATCTCCACCTGCTGGCCGCGCGAGACGATGACCTCCTTGCCTTTGGAGAGCGCGGTCAGCGCGAGCAGGATGGCGGCGGCGTTGTTGTTGACGACAAGCGCCGCGTCGCAGCCGAACAACTGCGTCATCAGCCCCGAGACCAGGGCGGCTCGCTCGCCGCGGCGGCCGGTGTCGAGCTCCAACTCCAAATTGCTATAGCCCGCCGCGACAGCCAGCGCATCAAGGGCCGCGCGAGACAATGGGGCGCGGCCGAGGTTGGTGTGCAGGATCACGCCGCTGGCGTTGATGACCCGCCGCAGCTTCGGCGCGACGGCCGCGCTCAGGACGGCGGCCACTCTCTGGACACGTTCGGCCTCGCTCACGACCTCGATTCCGCTTCGCTCGGCAGCGACTTGCTTACGAAGGGCCTCAACCACCCGCACATGCCCGAAATCCTTGACGAGCTGAGCATAGGCGGGCTCGTTGATCAGCCCGCCTACGGCAGGCAGGGATGGAGTCCGATGAAGCTTGGGATCTGGTATCCGACGCATCCGCCCAATGAGATTAGGCTCGCGGGCTGGTAGAACGGCGTCATCACAACTTCCAGCAGGTTCCTGCCCTGGAACAGTTGGAAAAGGAAGATCACCACAATGCAGCCCATCCAGATCTGCTGCCGTCGCGTGTTGACCTCGAAGAAGAAGCGTGGGTTGCGATTGCGAAAGATCGCCTCGACCACGGCCCAGCCGTCGAGACCGGGGATCGGCAGCAGCTGAAACGCGAAGATCGAGAGGTTCAGGAACACGATGACGAAGAGCGCCATTCCGATCAGCCCCGGGGACAGGTCCAGCGAGGGCGTCATGCCCAGCCTGATCAGCAACCGCAAGACAAACCCGAGGACGATGGCGACGATCAGGTTTGCCGCCGGGCCGCCGAGCTCGTGGATGATGTGCTGGCCGCGTGTGGTGATCCGGTTCGGCTGGACCGGGACACGGCGACCCCATCCCACCAGCGCGATGAAAACGGCGATCACCCCGAGCAGGTCGAGGAAGCGTCTGGGATTGAACGTGAGGTAGCCGAAGTACCGCACCGAGCGGTCACCCAGGAAGTACGCGGCCACAGCATGACCCAGCTCATGCACCGGGATGGCGATCAGAAGGGCCGGCACCAACAACAGTGCGGCCAGGAGAAAGGCGACGAAGTTGTTCACTCGATCGGGATCTTGCCGGTGCGCTTCGGGGCCCGCCGACGAGCGGGCGCACGACGGGAGTCTCCAGCTCCCGCTGGTGCGCTGCGCCGCCTTCCGCCAGGAGTCGCGGTGACCCTGTGCTCGTAGATGAGCATCAGCGCCGTGATCAGCTCCCGCTGCGCGTTGAGCAAATGCACCTGCGCTCGCGGGGGGACCATGTCCGACAGCAGGTGGCCGACGCGCGAGCCCAGCTCGTTGATGAGCTCAATGACGTGTTCCCCATCTCGGCTCATTTCTTCTTCTCCTGTGAACCTACCTTCTGTTCTCGACGGGCGAATCGAACATGCAGCTCGCCGTCGCTAATGGTCGCGCTGGCCGTATCCCGCTGGGCGAGAACGCGCGGCAGCGAAATTTCCCGCCGGTAGTTGCCAATCGTCACGTAGAGCTCGCCATTGTGCCGGTTGAGGTCGACCTCCGAACGGTCGGCAAACGGGACTTTGAGGGTCAATACGTAGTCGGTGCCATCTTTGTAGATGCGCTGCGGGCTGGTGGTCGCGAAATGCTCTGAGGGGTCGCGGGGGCCGTACGTCTCCTGCGCCATGCGCAGGAGCATCTTCTCGCCGACGACCTCGCGATCGAACAGCGGGACGTTCAAGATCGGTATCCCGGCAAAGGACTGCTCAACCTCGACCTGGTAGCGCTTGTGGATCTGCTGCCATCTCTGAAACAGTTCGTCATGGAGCTCGCCGGGTAGCACGCGATTGACGATCACCGCGTCGGTGGAGTAGCCGAACAGGCTGAGGTAGGTGTAGGCACGCTTGGCCTCTTTGACCACCATCTTCTCGAGGTTCAACACGATTCGTACAGATGTCATGGATCCGTCAGTAAGCACCTTGCGCATGCCCCCGAGGTCGAGAAGAAGGTCCTTCAGAGAGGCGTAAATCTCGTCGGACGGAAGCGGCATCGCCATCATCGGCTGCAGCACCGGCCGGGCCACGCGCATGGCGCGGCGCGACCAAGGAAAGATCTTGTCGAGCCACCACTGGGCTGCATCCGGAAAGGTGAGGAGCTGCAGCGTCTCGCCGGTCGGTGCACAGTCGACGATGAGCACTTCATACTCCGCTCGCTGCGCGTAGTGCTTGATCCACATCAGCGAAGCGACCTCGTCCATGCCGGGCGGGTTGGCCACCTCCTCGGCGACGACCTCGTCCAACCCCTGCGCAGCAAACACCTCGACGGCGTACTCGTGCAGCTTCACCCAGTGGCGCTGCATCTCATGCAGTGATGAGACCTCGTGAGCCCACAGGTTGAGGGAGATGGGCGTCAGGTCATGTCCGAGCTCGATGTCGAACGAGTCGCCCAAGGAATGCGCGGGATCGGTGCTCATAATCACCGTTCGATAGCCGGCCCTGGCGCATTGCACGGCGGTGGCTGCAGCGACGGAGGTTTTGCCGACCCCTCCCTTGCCTGTGAACAGAATCACCCGCACGCGGTGAGTTTACGTTGAGCCCACCTCCGGGCTTGCGGCGCGTGGGCGTTCCTGCTCGACATGCTCCGTCACCAGTTGTTCGACGTGGCGAAGAATCGTGAGTGTGACCTCTGTGTTCTTCTCGATCGCCTTGAGGATCTCGACGTTCTGCTCATCAGCCTTGTCTGCTTCGTAAGCAGCGTGCTCGAGGGTCAGTCGATCTTTCTGGGATTGGCGATTTCCGGCAAGAAGCAGAACGGGACCGGTATATGCGGCCTGAACGCTGAAGAGCAGGTTGAGGAGGATGAAAGGGAATGGGTCCCAGTGACTCATGAAGCCGACGATGTTGAGGGTCAGCCAGACCAGCACCGCACACGTCTGGACGATCAGGAACGTCCAGGAGCCGATGCCTGAGGAAATCTTGTCGGCGAGCATCTCGCCGAAGGTCGCTTCATCGTGATGAATGATGTTGACGGGATGCAGATGATCGTCCGGGTTTAGCTTCTGACGATGTAGCTGTTTCTTGAGTGCGGTTTTTCCGGTCTCGGTGGTTCTGACTGACATGGGGGATCGAACTCTAAACGGTTGAATTCCGCCGTGTCTCTATTTATTGAGGCTATTTCACGATCAGCGGCACGGCGATCGAACCGACGCCCAGCAGCACCAGCATCGCAACTCCGACGACGGACAGGCGCACCAGGTCTTTGGTGAAATAGGGGACCCGGTCGAG
>JALYSJ010000034.1 GCA_030854855.1 Candidatus Dormiibacterota bacterium | reverse complement strand
ATGGCCCTGGCGATCGGCGCCGTGCATGAGCACCTTCTCGCCACCGGCGAGCGCATGGCGAAGGACATCGTCGCCATCGCCGGTGACGCCGTCGACGTACACGACGTCGCGTGCCTCATCACCGTCGGTGCGACCGCGGTGCATCCGTACCTCGCGTTCGCGACAGCGGCTGGTCAGGGGGCTCTTACACACAAGGTCGCGCCCCAGAACGGGCACGCGCCGGGCGAAGCTCAGCCAGACCGCTCGCCGAACGCGCATATAGAAGGTGAAGCGAAATATCGCAAAGCGCTCGAGGCCGGGCTGCTCAAGATCATGGCCAAGATGGGCATCTCGTGCGTCATGAGCTATCGCGGCGGCGAGGTTATCGAAGCCCTCGGACTCGGCGCCGAGGTGATGGAGCTCTGCTTCCCCGCGGTTCCGTCGCGCATCGGAGGCGCCGACCTCGCCGACCTCGAGCGCATGGCGCGCACGCGGCCCGAAGTCCTGCCCGATCACGGACGCGTCCGTTTCCGCAAAACCGGCGAGCACCACGCCTACAACCCGCTCGCGGTCCGCGCGGCCCAGAAGGCGGCCCAGACGGGCGACCAGGACGCGTACCGGGAGTGGCGCCGCCTGTCGTCGATGGATCAACCACAGTCGCTTCGCGAGCTGATTCACATCAAGGAATCAGACCATCCAGTGCCGCTGCACGAGGTCGAGCTAGCGAGCGAGATCGTGAAGCGCTTCGTCAGCACGGCGATGTCGCTTGGCGCCCTTTCTCCCGAAGCGCATGAGGCGCTTGCGATTGCGATGAACCAGATTGGCGCCCGCTCCAACTCAGGCGAGGGAGGGGAGGACCCCGACACCTATGACGATGACAGCGGCACGCGGCGTGACAATCGCGTGAAGCAGGTGGCCTCGGCGAGATTCGGCGTCACGCCGCGCTACCTGAAGCGTGCCGACGAGCTTGAGATCAAGATCGCGCAGGGATCCAAGCCAGGTGAAGGCGGGCAGCTGCCCGGGCTGAAGGTGACGAACCTCATTGCGCGTTTGCGCCACGCGCAGCCCGGCCAGCAGCTCATCTCCCCTCCCCCGCACCACGACATCTACTCGATCGAGGACCTCGCTCAGCTCATTCACGACCTGAAAACCGTGAACCCGCGCGCTCGCATCGGGGTGAAGCTGGTGTCAGAAGCGGGAGTTGGAACGATCGCCGCTGGAGTCGCGAAGGCCAAGGCCGACTACATCCTCGTTTCAGGACACGATGGAGGCACGGGCGCCTCTCCGCTTTCGTCGATCAAGAATGCCGGCGCGCCGTGGGAGCTTGGGCTGGCCGAGACGCAGCAGGTCCTCGTCGCCAACCGCTTGCGCGAGCGCGTCAGCCTGCGGACCGACGGCGGCTTGCGCAACGGCCGCGACATCGTCGTCGCCGCACTGCTCGGCGCGGAAGAGTTCGGGTTCGGCACCGGAGTCCTGGTTGCGCTTGGCTGCGACATGGCGCGGCAGTGTCACCTCAACACATGTCCCACCGGCATCGCGACACAGCGCGAAGACCTGCGTGCGAAGTTCAGCGGTCGCCCCGAGCACGTGGTCAACTACCTGTTCCTCATCGCCGAAGAGGCGCGTGAATACCTGGCGAAGCTCGGTGCGCGCTCGGTGGACGAGATTGTTGGCCGGTCGGACCTGCTGGAGCCGAGCCCCGAGGCCACTCTCGACCTCTCCTACAGCCTGGCGCCGGCCGACCAGAGCCTTCCCCGCAAGCGCGAGTGGGCACGTAACGGCGAGGCGCCGGCGCCGAACCCGGCGAGCGGCCCGATCGACAACTCCCAACGGACCGTCGGCGCCTCGCTGGCGGCGAACGAGTCGCGCGCATATCAAGGAAGCGCAGGGCAGAGCTTTGGCGCCTTCCTGGACGAAGGCGGTGAGCTGAGCCTCGAGGGGCAGGCGCAGGACTACGTCGGCAAGGGCATGGGCGGCGGTGTGATCGCGATCCGCCCCTTCGCCGCCGACGCCGCGCCCGATCCGGTGCTCGCCGGCAACACCATCTGCTACGGCGCGACCGGCGGGCGGCTTTTCGTTGCGGGCCGGGTTGGTGAGAGGTTCTGCGTGCGCAACTCCGGCGCAACCGCCGTCGTCGAAGGCGCGGGCGATCAC
>JALYSJ010000018.1 GCA_030854855.1 Candidatus Dormiibacterota bacterium | reverse complement strand
CAGTATCGAGCCGGCACGGAATATCAGATCAGCCGAGACGACCTGGCGGCACGCCTCTAGGTCGGCCGGCGGCTGCGCTGGATGCTGCGGACGAGCAGGATGGCGCCGATCACTATCAAGAGTGCCGGCAGCGCTGCCTTGCCGATGACCCCATAGTCCGTTCCGCTGATGCCGAGGATCGATTCGAAGAAGACGAATCCGATCATGAAGATCAGGGCGGAGACGAAGATCAGGGTGCGTCCGCGACGGAGCATCACCGAATCGCGATCGCGCAAGGCCTGAAGGTACAGGCCTAGACCGACGCCGCCGGGCACGATCAGCGCCCAAGCGAAGGCCCAGCTCGCCCAGTCTCCTGTGTTGTTCTGGTACGCGAGCACGAGACCCAGCATCGTCACGATGCCTCCGGGCACTGAGGCCCCAGTGCCGCTGCCGAGGAACCCTACGACCAGCAAGGTGAGGCCAGGGATGATCACGAACAAAGGCCAGCCGTCGCGGGTGAGATCGATGCCGAAGAGGACGACTCCGAGAGCGAAAATGCCGACCACAACGAGGACCACGCCGAGGGCCACGCTGGACCCGCCGCTGCGCGGACGGGCGCCTGTCGGCGGCGGTACGGTCCGCGCGGCCGCCGGGGGCGGAGGGATCGCGACAGTAGTGGAGACGGGCTCCACAGCAAGCGCTGCGGGAGGCTCCCCGCCTTCGCCGTGTGCATCGGCTTTGGCGGCAAGCGGCTCAGCAACCACCGGCTCACTCACAACCTCATGCGATTCCTTCGCAGGTCGCTCTTCCGTGCCCCACTTCGGGGCGAAGATGTTCGGGCTGCCGGCGAGGATGTCCGGAGTGACGTGAGCCATGTCCTCCTTGACCGCGGCGTCGTCAGATTCGCCACCTGGCTGGTCGGCGCCGGTCGAAGTCTTGCCGAGGCTGGCTCGTTTTCGCTTGCTCATAACGGCACAGCTTAACCGCCTCCGACTGCCTCAGAGTTTCCTAAGAAATTGCACGGTACACAGGCTTAACCCACGATCCTGAACATCGGGTTGACCGGGCCATGGCCGCGGCCCACCTCCAGGGAGCGCTCGATGGCTCCTGTGATGAACTCCTTCGCCTGACGGGCCGCCGCCAGGGGATCCTTGCCTTTGGCAAGTTCGGCCGCGATTGCGGCCGAGAAGGCGCAGCCGCTGCCGTGGGTGTTGGCAGTCGTGATCCGCGGCGCCTGCAGCTCGACCAGCTCCGCGCCGTCGAAATAGTGGTCGATCGCGAGCTCTTCGTCGGCGTGGCCGCCCTTCACGACGGCGGCGTGCGCCCCGAGACCGACGATGTCGCGTGCTGCCTGACGGCGATCGTCAAGAGTCCGGATCGGCCTGCCGAGCAGCACCTCCGCTTCGGGCAGGTTCGGGGTCACCACCGCGGCCAGCGGAAGGAGACGCCGGCGAAGCGCGTCAACGGCGTCGTCGCGCAGCAACCTGGCTCCGCCCTTGGCGACCATCACCGGGTCGACGACGAGGTTTCTAATGGAGTGACGCACTATCGCCGCACACACAACGTCGATGATCTCCGCGCTCGAGAGCATCCCTGTCTTCGCCGCCGCCGCGCCGATGTCGAGCATCACCGCTTCGATCTGCGCGTCCACCAGCGCTTTTGGCAGCTCCATGATCTCGGTGACGCCGAGCGTGTTCTGCGCGGTGATCGCCGTGATCGCCGAGGTGCCATGAACACCGAGCGCGGCGAAAGTCTTGAGGTCCGCTTGAATCCCGGCCCCTCCGCCGGAATCAGAACCGGCGATGGTCAGCGCAACCGGGAGCTTCAACTTGACCTCATCTTTTGTCCGGTCCAGTAAACAGCCGCGGCGATGACGATGCTGACAAGGCCGCTAAGGTCCGCTCCGTGCAGCGCGTCGATGAGGGCGGCATTGAAGAATTTGGGCGCCCCGGAAAGATTGCTGAACAGGTTGGCGTAGTTCACAAACAGGAGGCTTGCCGCAGTGCCTGCGAGCCATGCGATGAGAGCCAGACGGGGTCGCGGCTCCTTGTCAAAGAGAAAGAAACTGAGCAGCACGACGGCGGCCCAGGCGGGCGCCCACAGATAGGTGAGGATGAGGAAGTCCTCGTAAGCGAGGTGGAAGTCGCTGACCAGCACCGCGTAAGCCGCGAGCAGAGTCCCGAGGACGCCACAACCAAGCGCGGTCTGCCAGCGGCGGAGCTTGATTCCCATCGCGAGCGAGACCAGGCCGGCTGTGTACACGTCGAGATAGTTGGCCCAGATCTCGCCGAGGACCACGAAGATGAAGAAAGGAACCGCGACCCACGCCGGCGAGTGGCCGCGGATGACAGCGAACACTCCCTGGTCGGCGGCGAGCTTCGCGTCGATGGTCGGCAGCAGCAGACCGAACAGGCCGAGCAAAAGCATCGGCACCACGACGCCGACCACCGGCCACAGCGTCACCGAGCTGGTGCGACTGGATTTCGGTAGGTAGCGGGAGTAGTCGCTGGCGAACGGATACCAGGACGCGACCAGGGCAAAGCACGTCATGAACCCGAGCACGAAGGCGCCCGGATAATCAGCGCCCGCGACGCTCGGGCCCTGGCTCCAGTGGAACTGCGGCGCGAGGAAGGCGAAAAGAGCCAGGGACAGAGCAATGAACGCGATCGCGCCGTACTTCTCGAGGACCTTGATCGTCTGGTGCCCGAAGATCGCAACGGCAACGCTGATCGTGGCGATCACGAGGACCAGGCTGAATGTCACCCACCGGCTACCGCCGCCGAAAAGCTGTGCACCCGCTTGAGCCGCGATCACGCAATCGACTGCGAACCAACCGATCGCGAGAAACAGCGTGAGGGCGGCGCCGATGTAAGAGCCGCGCAATCCAAAGATTCGGCGCGTGAATCCGATTTGCGGCTCCCCGGAGCGCGGACCTGTGTTGCTCAACAACCCGAGAATCACCGCTGCGGCGCCAGTTCCGAGGGCGGTCGCGAGCAGGCCATCCCAAACGCCAAGGCCGTAGTACGTGGTCAGGAGGCTCGCGGTGAAAAGGCTCGCGTAGTTGACGAAGGCGCCGGCCCACAGGAAGGCAAGCTCGCGAGGCGCACCGTGTCTTTCGGCCGCGGGAATCGAGTCGATGCCGCGGTGCTCGACCTTGCCGAACGAATCCGATTGGACCGCCTGAGCAGCGATGTCGCTCATATCTCTCCCTCCGCTGGCATTACCCAGTTCAGGTTCATGCGGTCGGCGCTTCGGCGCCCTCTCAGCCCGTTTCTGACGAGCTCCCGCTAGAGAGGATGTTACTCAGCGCGCCAGGGCGCGGGGAGGAGGTACGCGAGAATGTGATAAACGTCGGGGTTCAGCGCAAGTCCGATGTGACTGCCCTGGACCTCGACCGCGTTGATGTCAGGCCGCAGGCATGCCTTCCAGTTGACGACGCCGTCAGAACGCGAATAGATCGATGTCGTCGGTACGCGCGGCTCGGCCGCCAGGTCGCGCAGGAAGCGCGCCTC
>JALYSJ010000014.1 GCA_030854855.1 Candidatus Dormiibacterota bacterium | reverse complement strand
CCGGGCGAGTGAGCGTCGGCGTCAACGACGAAGTTGCATCCCAGCTCCAGGGCAAGCCTCGCCATCTCCGGAGACAGGTCCATGCGCGCTGGGTCGCAGTCGATCTCGAGCGCTACATGATGACGGGCGGCCTCTTTGAAGACCGCCTCGAAATCGTAGTTCGCGCCCTCGCGGGATCCAGGGCGCCGGCCGGTCGGGTGGCCGACCACATCGACATGCGGGTGCGAGACCGCGCGCAGCATGCGCTCCGTCATCGCCGCTGGTTCTTGACGGAGCTTCACGTGTGGCGAAGCGATCACCACATCGAGCAGCTCCAGCACCCGGTCGGGCAGATCGAGCGCGCCGTCCTCGAGGATGTCGACCTCGATTCCCTGCAGGAGCGCCACTCCCGGCACCTGTGCCTGAACCTCGGCCATCTCGCGCGACTGCGCCAGCAGTCGGTCGGCATCCAGGCCGTGGACGACCTTGATCGTGGGTGAATGATCGGTGACTCCCAGGTAGTGGTAGCCCATGGCCTCAGCGCCGCGGGCCATCTCGAGCATGGTGGCCTTGCCGTCGCTCCAGGTCGAATGAGAGTGGATGTCGCCCTGGTAGGCCGCGAAGTCAAGTACCGCCTCGTCATCCCGTGCGGGTTGCTTAAGCTCTTCGCGCAGCCGGTTGAGATAGCGGCTGGTGCCGGTCTCCACGACCTCCGCGAGCACCTTCGCGATGCTTGCGCCGACGCCCTCGAGAGATGTGAGCTCGTTGTTTTTGTGCAGGGTCGCAAGGTCGGGTCGCTGGATCGCCAATGACCAGGCCGCCGCTGAGAAAGCTTTGGCGCGGAACTTCTCGTCCGGCTCCTGACGCAGCAGGTAGCCGATCTCCGACAGAACTTGCGCCGCGGCGAGAGCGTCCACCCATCAATTGTGTGAGCATTCGAGACGTGGCTAAAACCAAGCCGGGCGTGGGAGACCAGATTCCCGGCCTGATCGAGGCGCTCCTGGCCGAGCTGGGGGAAGACCCCGAACGCCAGGGCCTGAGGGCGACACCCGCGCGAGTTTCGAGGGCGCTGCGCCAGCTCACCGAGGGCTATGGAGTGCAGCCCGAGGACGTCATCGCCGGCGCGGTGTTCGACCAGGACTATGACGAGATGGTCGTCGTCAAGGACATTCCTTTCTACAGCCTCTGCGAGCATCACATGCTGCCGTTCTTCGGCACCTGCCACGTGGGCTATCTGCCGAAAGGCAAGGTGGTGGGGCTGAGCAAGATCCCGCGCCTGGTTGGTGTTTTTGCCCACCGGCTGCAACTTCAGGAGCGAATGACAAAGGAGATAGCCGAGGCGCTCAACGGGGCACTAGCGCCCAGGGGCGTCGGGGTTGTCGTCGAGGCGCGACACCTTTGCATGGAGATGCGCGGGGTCGAGAAGCCAGGCGGTCAGATGATCACCTCGTGCATGTTGGGGACGTTCCGCAAGGACCCGCGCACGCGCGCCGAATTCCTAGACCTGGTCAGACGCCCCTAGGCGCGCTCGCAGTGTGGTGTAGGGGGAGCTGGACTCGGCATGCCCAACTCCGAAACGCTGGGGGAGGGTTTTGCGGCCGAGCCGAGATTTGAGCATGACCTGCCGCAGGACGCGGTGGCCACGAGCAGTACCGCCACCACAATCGCGGTCACGATCCTTGCCGGGGTGCGCCGCCGGATCAATGAGCGGCACATCGCGAGCACAGCCTTGATGGGCAGCCCCCCGGAGAGCATCAGCGCGATGATGCAGCCTGGATCCGATCTTCCTGGCGCGGCCGGCGGAGCCGCGGCCACAGGCGAGTTACACGGGATAACCGCCCGCATCCACACATAACGAACCCTTTATGTATTAGACTCGTATAAAGCAACCTTTATGTTTCTCCAGAACCAGCGCCACGAGCTTCCAGACCACTTCCTGGGCTTTGCCAACCCGACGCGCCTCCGCATCCTGGAGCGCCTCGGAAAGGTCGGCGAGGAGAGTGTCAACGACCTCGCCGCTCACTTGCGTATGAGCCAACCGCGCATTTCCTGGCACCTGCGGATGCTGCGGGTCGGGGGTGTTGTCCGGACGCGGCGCGACGGCCGTCAGGTCTACTGCTCCCTTGACGTAGAGAACATCGGGCGCGAGCGCGAGCGCCTCGATCAGCTGCTCGGAATCACAGATCAACTAAAAGTTCGTGAGGAGGTTCGGGCGTGAAAAACGGTCAACGTAACGGCCAGAAGAACGGCCATCGCAACGGCAAGGTGCGCGTCGCCATAGTGGGGGTCGGCAACTGCGCCTCTTCTCTGGTTCAGGGCGTCCATTACTACCGCAACGCTTCGACGAAGGACGCCGTTCCCGGCCTCATGCACGTCAACGTGGGCGGTTACCACATCAGCGATATCGAGTTCGTCGCGGCCTTCGACATCGACAAGAAGAAAGTTGGCCTCGATCTCTCGCAAGCGATCTTCTCCGGCCCCAACAACACCGTGAAATTCAGCGACGTCCCAGCTTTGGGCGTCAAAGTCCAGCGCGGCATGACGCACGACGGCATCGGAAAGTACCTCGCGGACGTGGTGCACAAGGCGCCGGGCGAGACCGCCGACGTCGTCGGCATCCTGAAGAAGACAAAGGCCGACGTGGTGGTCAGCTATCTGCCCGTCGGGTCGGAAGAGGCGACGAAGTGGTACGTGGAACAGGCCCTCGCGGCCGGCGTCGGGTTCGTCAACTGCATCCCGGTGTTCATCGCGCGTGAGCCCTACTGGCAGAAGCGCTTCGAAGAGAAGAATCTTCCGATCATCGGTGACGACATCAAGTCCCAGGTGGGCGCGACGATCATCCATCGCGTGCTGACGCGGCTCTTCCGCGATCGTGGCGTCAAGCTCGAACGCACATACCAGCTCAACTTCGGCGGCAACACCGACTTCCTCAACATGCTCGAGCGTGATCGGCTGATGTCGAAGAAGATCTCGAAGACGCGGTCCGTCACCTCGCAGCTCGACTACGACGTAGGCGAGGAAAACGTCCACATCGGGCCGTCGGATTACGTGCCCTGGCTGAACGATCGCAAGTGGGCGTACATCCGGCTCGAGGGGCGGTCATTCGGAGACGTTCCGCTGAACGTCGAGCTGAAGCTCGAGGTCCACGACTCGCCCAACTCGGCTGGCATCGTGATCGACGCCGTCCGCTGCGCCAAGCTCGCGCTTGACCGCGGTATCGGCGGCGCGTTGGAGGGGCCCAGCTCGTACTTCATGAAGTCACCGCCCGTCCAGTACAGCGACAACGAGGCCAGGCAGCTGGTGGAGGATTTCATCCACGGTGGCACAAACAAGTCCCATCCTCATCGCGAAAGCGCAAAGGCGGTAGCAGCCAATGGCCGAACCCGACAGGCCGCCCGCACCAAGCCGGCGTCCCCTGCTCGTCGCTAGCCGAGACAGTCCTCGGCGCGTGAGGGCCGTGTCCGCGACGCGGCCAAAGCGCGAGTTCGCGCTGGGTGCGGCAGCCTATTACTTGAGCGCAAAGGTGTTGCGGACTGTGTCTCCGCGACTCAGGTATGCCGTAGCGACGCCCGGCGGAGCGGCGTGGTTCTGGCTCAGCGCAGCTCAACGCCGCGCGGCCCTAGACAACTACGCCGCGGTGCTCGGCCGGGATCGCTCCGCGCCGGAGGTTTGGCGAGTCGCGCGGGGCGCCTTCCAGAACTATGGCCGCATGCTCATGGACCACCTCCTTATGGGCAGCCTTACCCCCGAAGAGCTGCTCGAACACATGACCATCGATGGGCGCGAGCACCTCGACGCGGCCCTCGCGGGCGGTCGTGGCGCGATCATGGCAGCGGCCCACATGGGTTCGTGGGACATGGCCGGCTCTTACGCCGGCGTCCTGGGCTACCCCATCTCGGCAGTCACCGAGCGGTTCCCCGGATCGTTGAACGAGGCGGTCGTGCGCACGCGCCGCCGGCTTGGGCTCAACGTCATCATGCCGGGGCGATCGGCCGTACGCGCCATCAGCCAGGCTCTTCAGGCCAACAGCATCGTGGCTCTCCTTTGTGACCTGGAGCAGGGGCCGGGTCTCGAAGTGCGCTTCTTCGGCCGCCGGGCGGTCGTGCCCGCTGGGCCCGCTGCAATAGCACTCAAAACCGGGGCTCCACTGATGCTGGCCTGCCAGTACGCCACGTCGCCGGGCCACTACCACGTACATCTGGACCCGCCGCTTGCAATCGGCAACGGGGAAACCAAGCAGAGCTTGATGCAGCGTGTCGTCGATCGCTTCGAAGATTTCATCAAGGAGCGTCCCGAGCAGTGGTATGCATTCCGGCCAATGTTCAAAAACGGGTGAGTGTGGCGATACCGCGCGTTCAAGGCCGTGCAGTCCCTGGTGGAGCGGCTGCCGCGTGCGTGGGCGTACGCGCTCGCCGTGTTAGCGGCTCGATTCGCCTGGCTGTTCTCCCCGCTGGCGCGCCCGCGACTCGAGTTCAACCTGAGAGTCGCGTGCCCGGAGCTGGAGACCGACCAACGCCAACTGCGACGCCTTTCGTGGCTGAACTTCCGGAATCACGCCAAAGCTTATGCCGACCTGATGATGCTGCCGCGCACCAAGGTGGAATCGATGCGCCCCAGGCTCCGCGTCCAGGGAATGGAATACCTCGAGCAGGCGCGCGCCCTTGGCACGGGCGTGCTGGCGGTGTCGTGCCATATGGGTTCATACGAGGTGGTGTCAGCGATCTGGTCGGCGACGCTCACCCCAGTCAGCTTTTTTGCCGAGGAGCTCGAGCCGCGCGAGCTGTTCGAATGGTATCGGGACACCAGGGCTCGACTTGGAATCAGCGTTCTGACCCTCGATCTGGGCGGTATGCGCAAGGTTCTCCAGGCGCTGCGCGACGAGGAGATGGTGATCACGGCGATCGATCGCGACATCACGGGTACCGGTTATCCGATGCCCTTCTTCGGCCGCCTCGCGCCGATTCCCTTGGGGCCCGCCGCGATCGCCCTACGTCTCGGCACGCCTCTTTTTCCGGTCTGCGTCTACCGTCTACCGGACGACACCTACGTGGCCGAGGGCGCTCCTCTGATTTTCGCCAAGGACACGGGGAACCCGAAGGAGGACCAGGTTCGCGCGACCGAGCAGCTACTGCGTCAGATCGAAGTCTTCATCCGGCGCCATCCCGAGCAATGGCACGTTCCGCATCGCATCTGGGCCAACTCTCCATGAGGTCGGGCCGATGAAGGTAGGACTCGTCTCGCCCTATGACTTCGCTTCACCAGGAGGCGTTACGGACCACGTGAGGTACCTCGCGGGTCAGCTCCGGAACAAAGGCCAGGAGGTGCGGATCTTCGCCCCTTCGAGCCGCGCCGACATCGACTTCGACACCCCTGAGTTCTATCGGATCGGCAGCCCCATTTCGGTTCCCGCCAACGATTCCGTCGCGCGCATCACGCTCAGCTTCCACCTGGCCAATCGCGTGGCAGCGATCATCGAGCAGGAACGCTTCGACGTTCTGCACTTTCACGAGCCTCTCATGCCCGCATTGCCGATCACGATGCTTGGGGTAT
Organism: Candidatus Dormiibacterota bacterium; assembly: GCA_030854855.1. Taxonomy (GTDB): domain Bacteria; phylum Chloroflexota; class Dormibacteria; order Dormibacterales; family Dormibacteraceae; genus Palsa-870. Next base: position 2,261 of record JALYSJ010000014.1, on the reverse strand, counting down.
CGACCACCGCCAACGTGGGCACGTTCCATGCTTTCGCGCACTCCAACATCGGCTACTACTACGGCCGCGGCATCCTGCAGACCTATCTCGACCACATCCATCGCGGGATCGCCGTCAGCGAGCCCGCCCGCACTTTCTTCAATCGCTACTTTCCCGACTTCCCCCTGCGCGTCATTCCCAACGGAATCGACGTCGACGTGTTCAAGCCGGGTCTTGCACCGATCCGCCACCTGCGGGACGAGTGCGTGAATATCCTCTTTGTCGGGCGTCTCGAAAAACGGAAAGGACTCGGTGACCTGCTTCGTGCGTACGAGTTCATGCACGCACGAATGCCGCAGAGCCGCCTCATCGTTGTGGGCGACGGACCACTTCGCGGCAAGGTGGAGTCCTACATCGCCCGTCACCGACTCCCCAACGTCGTCATGGCTGGCTACGTTCCGGATTCGGTGAAGCCGCGCTACTACAACAGCGCGGATATTTTCTGCGCACCGGCCACCGGCGCCGAGAGCTTTGGCATCGTGCTCCTGGAGGCAATGGCCTCGGGCCTGCCAATCGTTGCGACCGAGGTCCCCGGCTACATGTCGGTGCTGGAGCCAGGACGCGACAGCCTGACCGTCCGCCCAAAGGGATGGGCCGAGCTCGGTGCAGCATTGATCATTCTCGCCAGGGACGTCGAGCTCCGGCGCCGCATGGGAGCTTATGGACACGAGAAGGCCCGCCGGTACGCATGGGAGACTGTCGCGACGCAGGTGATCGAGGTTTACGAAGAGGCGCGCGAGGCGGCAAAGTTCGCGTCTCGGCTGGCTGTGGAGAGCAATGTTCACAACGCGGTTTGAGGCGTGGGTCCGCCGCAGGGCGGAAGCCTTGATGTCGGCGATCGGGCGCGTCCCGTTGACGCCCAACCAGGTCACCGTCGTCGGTCTGGTTTTGACATTTGCGGCGGCAATCCTCGTCGCCCTTGGCGAGCTGCGTTGGGCTGGCGTTGTGCTCATCGTCGCCGGGACATGCGACATTCTCGACGGCGCGCTGGCCCGGTCAACTCGCACGAGCTATCCGTACGGCGCGTTTCTCGACTCGACTCTCGACCGATACTCGGAGGGCGCGATCTACATCGGACTCGCCGCGTACTTTGTGAGCGCCGGCGGGCCTTTCCAGCGATGGTTGGTGCTGGCGACGCTGGCGGCCCTTGCCGGGTCGTTCCTGGTGAGCTATGTGCGGGCGCGAGCGCAGAGCCTTGGCTTCACCTGCGATTCCGGATTGTTCGCTCGGCCGGAGCGCGTCGTCGTGACCGTGATCGGCCTGATCATCGGGGGCTACGTTCTCTATGCGGTCGTCTTCCTCCTTGCGGTGCTCACGAACCTGACCGCGCTGCAACGGATCCGCGAAGTGTGGCTGCAGGGGCGCGCGGAGCGCCTGGCGATCGAGCGCGAGACGAAGGCCCGGCGTGCAGCGTCGACGCACACGCTGTGATTGATCCGTTCGTCGGGGTTGTCGGTCACTCTCAGGCGCTGGATCAGCTGCGCTCGCAGGTCAACACGAAACGCCTGGCGCACGCGTATCTGTTCGTCGGAGAGGCGGGACTCGGCAAGACACTGGCTGCGCGCGGGCTCGCAACCGCGCTGCTGCCCGAGGCGCCGCTCAGCCGCCACCCCGACTACTGGGAGGACGACAGGATAAAGCCCCTCTCGATCAATGAGATCCGCCTGCTGCCCGACAAGCCACCGGAGTTCCACGAGCTGTCATTGCAGGCGTTCCTCAACCTCAAGCCGGCGGTTGGGACGCGTCGGGTGGCTGTCGTCACCAACGTCGGCCGTCTGCGCGACCAGGACCAGAGCGTCCTCCTGAAGACGCTCGAGGAGCCGCACCCGAATCGGGTCATCATCCTCACCACTCCGAGCCTCAACCCGTTCGTTGTGCTGCCCACCGTTGTGTCGCGGTGCCAGCGGGTGTTCTTCCATCCAGTGCCGTCGCCTGAGATCGAGAAGCTGCTCATGGGCAGCGGATCCGATGCCGAACGCGCGCGGCTCATCGCCGAGCTCGCTCGTGGCCGTCCCGGTTGGGCGGTGCGAGTCGAGGGCGACCAGGGCGTGATCGATCTCCACAATGAGTGGACCCGACGTCTGGAGGAGGTTTTCGGCGCTCCGGCCGACGTGCCCCTTCAGGTGGCGGCCGAGCTCGACGCGGGGCAGATGGCCTGGCGGCGGACCGAGGGCGAGACCGAGGATCCTGCGCTTTTCGCGATCGCGAGCTGGCAGATCGAG
>JALYSJ010000011.1 GCA_030854855.1 Candidatus Dormiibacterota bacterium | reverse complement strand
ATGTGGAACAGGTCGCGGATCCAGTTGTTGACCATCCCCGAGTTGGGGGCGGCCAGGAAGATCCACGCATTGGCGCCGAGGAAGGACGGCGTCACAAAGCCGGCCAGGATCAAGGGCCGCAAGAGACTGCGCCCGGGTACGTCGGTCCGCGAGACCAACCAGGCAAGAGGGGTCCCCACTGCGACGGCGATGAACCCGACGGCGAACGCCATCTTGAAAGAGTTGATGATGGGGTCGCGAAGGTATGGCTTCGAGAAGGCTGATCGGTAGTTGTCGAAGGTCAGGTGCTGGGTGACCGGGTCCTGGAACGAGCTCAACACGAGCCAGGAGATCGGGACGAGCACCATGAAGCCGAGCACGAGCACGGCGACGAAGAACAGGAGCGAGGATGCTTCTGGGCGCGAGCGCCAGCGGGCGCTTACCAACCGTCTTGTTGGAACCACTTCTGGGCGGCGGCGACGCCTGACCCGAGCTCGACCTTCTCGCCCGCCATGTCAAGCGCCAGCTCAACGCCGCCAAGCGTGGCGAGAACCTCGAGCTCGTTGAGCGCTCCCAGGTGCCCGATGCGGAAGACCTTGCCCTTGAGCCGGGCGAGGCCAGCGCCAAGCGAGAGGTTGAGGCGCTCCTCCGACAGCCGGAGCAGCTCGTCCGTGTTGGCGATCTCGCAGACCACTGCTGTCAGTGAGTTTGACATTCGCTCGCGGTCATGGCACAGGAAAGCCATCTCCGGCAGCTCCGGGCACGGTCCATCGCACGCAAAACTCTGTCGGGCACGTTGGTCGGCCCGGGGATCTGCAGGAAATGCCGCCCCGATTGGTGCTTGTGGGCCTCTCTAGACACCCATTACAGCGCGCCACTTCGAGATCGCCGCCGGGAGTTCTTTCGTGAGCTGGTCGACAGTGTTCTTGAGGACCTTGATCTTGTCCAACTTGGGCACTCCCGGCGGGGGAGCGACGTCCGAGCGGAGTGGGTAGTTGAACGTCGAAACCAGGGCCGTCGAGTATTCCTTGGAGTACATGAAGTTGGTGAACAGGCGGGCCGCGTTGGGATGCCTCGACGCCTGCAGGATGCCAACCGGACCGGGCACGATCACGGCGCCATCCTCCGGGAACTTGATGTCAATGGGCACGCCGTTGGCCTTGGAGGCGAGGCTGTAGTTGTCCGGGCCGGCGCCGAGCTGACGTTCGCCGGACTTGATGTCGGTGACGGTGTCATTCACTGACCGGTTGACCTTGGGGTTGGTGTTCTTCAGGTCGTTGAGCCACGTGTCGCCGTAGGTGCGGAGCATGGCCGTCACCCACTGGCCTACGTATCCGGAGTACCCAGGGTGGCCGGTCGTTGTCTTGTCCTTCCACGCGCTGGTGGCGAAATCCTTCCAGCTAGCAGGCGGCGTTGAGATCTTGTCCGTCCGGTAATTGATGACGACGAATCCAATCGCGCCAAGGTGGTAGTAGTGGTCGGGGTTCAGGTTCTGGAATTGCGACGGCAGCAGGTCCAGGTCGGGCGGCGTGTACTGGGCGAGTGCGTTCTTGGCAATCAGCGGCGGGTAGTGGCCTTCGTCCGTTGAGCAGAAGATGTCGCAATCGGTGGTCCCGGCCTTCAAGTCCGAAAGCAGGCGCGTGTTGAGCACGTTGGCCGTCTGCCGCAGGAGGGTCACTTCAATGCCCGGGTACTTGGCCTTGAACGCCGCCGCCATCTTCTCGGCAGCCGACTGCTCGTAATGGGCCGTCCACCAGGTCACGGAGCCCTCGGTTTTGGCCGCAGCGTAGAGCTTGCTGACATCCTTCTCGATCGGCCCCACCGGACCGGGGTTGGAGCCACCGCAAGCTTCGAGCAAAGCACCGATGCCACCGGTCGCGGCCAGCGTGGCGGCGCCGCCGGTCCAGACTATGAAGTCGCGACGCGTGACCTTGTTTTTCATCGGCCTCGAACGTTAGCGCCTAACTAGCCGAAAAGCCAGAGTCTCTTGCCGCTCCGCTGTTGACCCGATCCCATCGAAAAGCTGGCTTAGGACCTGCGCGCAAAGGCGAGGAGAGCAGATCGACTCCGCCTAAACCGGCGGACCGAGGGTCCACATTGCCTGGATCACCTGCTCGCCGTGGCCTGGAGCAGTCATCGTCACGCGCGTGGGTTCGAGCTCAAAGGTGATCCACTTGCAACACGCCGTCTCGATTTCGATCATCTGCCTCAAAGCCAGTTCAGCGCCAGGATGAACCGTCAACCGCAGTCCGCCGGGCACCAGGTCGCGCGAGATCAACGAGGTTCGGAACAGCTTCTGCCACGCAGCGCGCACATTCTTGAGGTCACCCGCGGAGAGGGTGCACGCGATCGTCTCTGACGTCGATTTGAATGGAGTCATGGTCGCTTACGTCTGGGTGCGATTTTTCTCGACCGCCGCTTCGGCCGTCTCATGGTCTTCGTAAGGGCCGTCGAGACGAACGCCCTGGGCTAGCCCAGCGTCGTCGATGTCAGCGCTGAGCACGTACCAGCGCTTGCCCAGGTGCAACACGCCGTGATGCCGCTGCGCCGACCAGCTCTTCGGCGTGATCCCAACCCTGCCGGTCTCAGACATGTCTTTACTCCCAATCGAAAAATTGGCGCTCTGGTCCGTACAGTACGCGGCTAAGCCGTCACTCCAGCCCTGAGTAGCCAGGCTACTCGGAAAAGATCAATTAGCACGACGCCCAGCGCGGAGTAGTGTTGGCCGTGGCCCTGAGGGACACGTTCGACGAAGGCGGACCTGGTCGCAAGACCGGTTCCGAAGTCGGAGAGGCGATCCGTTGGGGTCATTTCTTTTTTCCCACAAGGCTTGCGGAAAACGGCTACTTGTTACGGCTTGCGCTCCCACGCTGAACGCGTATGGTCGGGACAGCGGACCGCTCCCCAGCCCGTTACATCTTTGAGCTGAATGGCGGAAGTGCCGAGCGGCCCGCTTGCCTCGAGCCTTCAAACCGGGCATGTATGGCAGGTCTGTGCGAACATTTGCTCGCAGTGGCAGCGCGATCGAGCGACGAGCAGCTGGGCCTGAACACCGCCGATCCCACCACGCTGGTGGTGGACCTGAATTGCGCCTTCGCCTCGATCGAGCAGCAGCACGACCCGAGCCTCCGCGGCCGGCCGCTGGCGATCGCGGCATACGCCACCAACGCCGCCACCATCGTCTCCTCTTCCCGGGAGGCCCGCGATCTTGGCATCAAGACCGGGATGCGGGTGTTCGAGGCGAAGGCGATTTTTCCCAGGATCCTGGTCATGGAGCCCAATCCGCCGCGGTACCGGACAGTCTCTGACCGGCTGATGGAGATCCTGGAACGGCACAGCCCCGAAGTGCTGCGGATGTCGATCGATGAGGCTTCGATGAACATCATCGGGACGCCGGATCTGGTAAGGCTGGGACCGGAAGGCGTCGGGAGCGCCGTGAAGAAAGCCCTGCGCGAGGAGGTGGGCGAATGCATCACCTGCTCAGTGGGAATCTCGACCTCGATATGGATGGCGAAGCAAGCGTCGAATCTCAACAAGCGCGACGGGCTCGAGCGCATCGACCACACAAACCTGATCTCGGTGTTCGAGCGCTGGCAGCTCACCGACCTCTCAGGCATCGCCGAGGCAAGCGCCCGACGCCTGCGCCTCGCGGGCATCGATACGCCGCTCGACTTCCTGCGCGCGACTCCTGAAAAGCTGGCGGGCGCCGGGATGCACGCCGAGCATGCCAATGGCTGGCAGCAGAGGCTGCGCGGTTTCGAGGTGAGCAGCTTCGAAGACGTGGCCAGGAAGAGCTACAGCCACTCTCACGTGATGGCGCGCGCGACCAGCTCGCAGCGGGAGCTCGAAGAGCTGCTCATGCGTCTCTCCGACATGGTCGGCCGCCGCCTCCGGGCCGCAGGGCGCCGCGGAAAAGTAGTGTCGGTGAGCGTCGTCTA
>JALYSJ010000004.1 GCA_030854855.1 Candidatus Dormiibacterota bacterium | reverse complement strand
CGCTCATCCCCAACGAGGTCTGGCCGTATCAGTGGCTGCCGCTCCTTCCGCTGATCCTCTTGCTGGTCGTTCGCGGCCTCGAGCAGCGGAGGAAGGGAATGCTCGTTTTGCTCGGCATTTTGCTGCTCGGCTTTTTCCGGCAACCTTGCGATCTGGTCTTCCCCAACCTTTGGACGCTTGCGGCGATCGGCATATTCGTGTTGGGCGTGTGGGAAAATCGGCTATTCCGGCCGGCGTTGGAGAGTGGGGAGGTGGTCGATGGCAATCAACTCTGAGGTCAGCTTCACCTGGGTTGGGCACGGCACCTGGAAGGTCCGCAGCGCCAGAGGAAAAGAGATCTACATCGACCCGTGGGTCATGAACAATCCGGTGGCGCCTGAAGCTTTGAAAAAAGTCGAGCGCTGCGATCTCATGCTGATCACTCACGGTCATTTCGACCATGTTCACGACGCCCTTGAAATAGCAAAAGCGACCAAACCAAAAATCGTGACCAACTTCGAGATCGGCGCGTGGCTCGGATCTAAGGGAGTCGACGGAGCAAGCATCATCGGCGCCAACCAGGGCGGGACTGTCGACGTCGATGGCATCAAGACCACTCTCGTGCATGCCGAGCACAGCTGCGGCATCTCGGACGGAGACAACATCATCTACGGCGGGGAAGCCTGCGGAATGGTGATCGAGTTTGAAAACGGGTTCACGATCTATTTCGCCGGCGACACAGATGTGTTCGGGGACATGGCGCTCATCGCCGAGCTGAATCAATTCGACGTCGCGTTTCTTCCGATCGGAGACTTTTACACGATGGGGCCGCACCGAGCCGCCAAGGCCGTAGAGCTGCTTGGAGTGAAAACGGTGGTCCCCATGCACTTCGGCACGTTCCCTCCGCTGGTCGGCCGCCCCAAAGCCCTTCAGGAGCTTGTCGGCCCTGGAGTGAAGGTTCTGGACATCAACCCGGGCGCCACCGTCTAACCTTCCTCCGTGCGCGACATTATCGGTGCGCCTGCCGGCTGGCTGGCGCGCGCCATCCGGACCAAGAAAGTCTCGTCGCTCGAAGTTGTCCGGGCACACCTCGAGCACATTCACACGGTGAATCCCCGGCTCAACGCCGTGGTGTTCGCCACGGCCGAAAGCGCCTTGAAGCAAGCTCGCAACGCGGATCGCCGGAACACCCGGAAAAACGAGCTCGGCCCTCTCCATGGCGTGCCTTTCACGGCCAAAGACATCTTTGACACCGAGGGCCTCCCGACCACCGCTGGGTTGCGCATGCTCCGAAGCAACATCCCGGACCGGGACGCCACCGTCATCGCCCGCATGCGTGCGGCAGGGGCCATCCTGATCGGCAAGACGAACTGTCCTCCCGGCGGCAGCGGAGGCGACAGCTGGAACTCGCTGCACGGTGGGACTCGCAATCCATACGACATCGCTCGGTCGCCAGGTGCGAGCAGCAGCGGCGAGGCCGCCATCATCGCCGCCGGCGGATCGCCGCTCGGGATTGGCAGCGACTCAGGCGGCAGCATTCGCATGCCGGCGCACTACTGCGGAATCGCCGCCCTGAAGCCGACCACAGGCCTGGTTCCAGGCACGGGCGGATATGGGCTTGTGGGAGGCCTCTCCGATACCCGGAGCCAGGTGGGACCGATGGCGCGTTTCGTGTCGGACCTCGCTCTCACCCTGCCCGTCCTGGTCGGGCCCGACGGGATCGACTCAGGCGTGGTCCCAGTACCCCTTGCGAAGCGCACGCCTTTGCTGAAGGACCTCAAGGTTGCCTGGTACGCAGACGACGGCATGGCCAAGCCGACGCACGCGATCGCCAACGTCGTCCGCTCGGCGGTTCATGCTCTTTCGGAAGCCGGCTGCCAGGTCGTCGAGGCGCGGCCGCCTGCCCTCCACGAGGCTCACCAGGTGACGCTCGGATACTGGGGAGACAAGCGCATGAGCCACGAGCGGCTCTTCAAGCGGTGGGATGCGTTCCGTACCGCGATGCTTGGTTTCATGTCGGAATTCGATCTCATCGTGACCCCAGTCGCGCCCGACATCGCACCGCTGTATCGCGCCAAGGTCGTCCCTGCGCACCTGTTCAGCTACACCATCCCGTACAGCCTGTCCGGCAATCCCTGCGTGGTGCTGCGCGCGGGCACATCCCCGGAGGGTCTGCCCATCGGGGTGCAGGTTGTGGCCCGAACCTGGCACGACGATGAGGCCTTACGTGCGGCACATGCCATAGAGCGGGCGCTGGGCGGCTGGAGGCCTGCTAGCGTGGTCAGATGAAGTTCCGGTACTCGCGCTGGGACGGCACCCAGAAGCTGGACGACCTCGACGCGGGCGACGTTCTGGACGCGCTTTCAGACGACCTCATGAACTACGGCGACCTGAACGCCGCGCTGCAGCGATTGCTGCGCTGGGGGACTCCCAACATGCCGGGCCTCGAGCAGCTGCTCAAGCAGCTTCGTGAGGCGCGCGAGCGCGAGCTAGGCCGGTACAACCTCGACTCGACCGTCGAGCATCTGCGCCAGCAGGTGCAGGACGTGATCGACACGGAGAAGAGCGGGATCGACCGCAGGCGAAACGAGGCGGAGACGCCCGACGCCGCGAAGCTGATGGAGCGGATCGCCCACCAGCGCAACGAGCAGCTCGACCGGCTCCCAGACGACCTCGGTGGGCGAGTCAAAGGACTGCGCGACTACGAGTTCGTCGACGACGCCGCGCGGCAAAAGTTCGAGGAGCTTCTCCAGCAGCTGCAGAAGCAGATGGTCGACCAGATGTTCCAGGGCATGAAGGGCTCGATCCAGCAGATGCAGGGACAGGACCTCTCACGCGTGCGCGACATGGTGCGCGAGCTGAACAAGATGCTGGAGCAGCGCATGGAGGGTCGCACCCCCGATTTCAACGGTTTCATGGAGCGGTTCGGCGACATGTTTCCGCCGGGCATCAACAGCCTTGACGAGCTCCTCGAGCACATGCAGCGTCAGATGGCTCAGATGCAGTCCTTGCTCCAGAGCTTGAGTCCAGAGGCGCGCGAGGAGCTGCGCCAGATGATGGACGCCCTCCTCCAGGACGACTCCCTACGGCTGGAGCTCGCGCGGCTGTCGGGCTTCATGCAGGCGATGATGCCCCCATCGGAGCTGAGCGAGCGCTACCCGTTCTTCGGCGAGGACCCCCTGAGCATGGGTGAGGCCATGGGGCTGATGGAGCGGCTCCAGCAGATGGACCGGCTCGAGTCGCAGCTTGAGCGCGGCAGCTTCCGCCCGGATGATGTCGACCGGTCGCTGGCCCAGGAGCTACTCGGCAACGAAGCCCGGCAGGCGCTCGACCGGCTGCGCAAGCTGACCGAGGTGCTCGAGAAGGCGGGCTATGTCGAGCGAAAGGGCCGGCGGATGGAGCTGACGCCTCGCGGGATGCGACGCATCGGTCAGTCCGCGCTGCGCGACATCTTCGACCAGTTGAAGAAGACGCGCATGGGACAGCACGAGCTAATGCGCGGTGGGATTGGAAACGACGCCTCCGACGAGCTGAAGGAGTACGAGTACGGCGACCCCTTCCTGCTCGACTTGAAGGAGACCCTCTTCAACTCGCTGGTCCGCGAGGGTCCGAAGGTGCCGGTCAAGATGGCCGCCGCGGACTTCGTCGTGCACCGCACGGAGCACGTGACCCAGGCGTCAACGGTGCTGATGATCGACATGAGCCGCTCGATGTTCCTCCGCGGCTGTTTCCTTGCCGCCAAGAAGGTGGCCATCGCGCTGGACTCGTTGATCCGCAGCCAGTACCCGAGGGATTCGCTCTATGTAGTCGGCTTCTCCAACTATGCGGTGGAGCTGAAGCCGCAGACACTTCCCCAGCTGGCGTTGAACGACTACGTCTACGGCACCAACATGCAGCATGGTTTCCAGCTCGCGCGCTCTCTGCTGGCGAAGCACCGCGGCAACCGCCAGATCATCATGATTACCGACGGCGAACCGACCGCTCACATCGCGGACAACGGCAAGGCTCAGTTCGCCTACCCGCCGACTTTTGAGACGATCCAGCAGACGCTGCGTGAGGTCAAACGCTGCACGCGCGATCGCATCGTCATCAACACCTTCATGCTCGAGCGCGGCCCCTATCTGACCGAATTCATCAACCAGATGACCCGCATCAACAAGGGACGCGCGTTCTTCGTGTCGCCTGACCGGCTGGGCGAGTACGTCCTGGTCGACTATGTCAGCGGCAAGCAGCGCCGGCGGGCAAGCAACCGACGCGCCCGCATCGCGTAGCCGGTCTCTTTCCTTATGATCGGTTAGATGCCCGCCTGGACTAAACCCGCGTCTGAACGACGCAACCTCAGCCCGGCGGCCCTTTACGAGCACGCGATCCGCCGCGACGAGGCGGTGATAGTTTCCACCGGCGCGCTGACGGCCGAGACTGGCAAGCACACGGGCCGATCGCCGAAGGACAAGTTCTTCGTCAAGGAGCCGACGAGTCAGGACGCGATCTGGTGGCACCCTGGAAACCAGCCGATCGCGTCCGGCAAGTTCGACGGCCTCCTGCAGCGGATGGACGAGTTCTGCGCCACTCACGAGGTCTTCACCCAGGACCTTTTCGCGTGCGCGGACCCCTCCTATCGGCTTCGCGTGCGGGTCGTGAGCGAGCTTGCCTGGCACAGCTTGTTTGCACGCAACCTGTTCATCAGGCCGAACGCTGATGAGCTCATGAGATTCGAGCCGGACTTCACGGTCATCTCCCTTCCTTCCGTCAAGGCAGACCCCAAGGTCGACGGCACCCGCAGCGAGACTTTCATCCTCGTCAACCTGGGTCGCAGGATGGTGATGGTCGGTGGTACTGAGTACGCCGGCGAGATCAAGAAATCCATCTTCACGGCACTCAACTACCTCTTGCCGGCAAAGGCTGTTTTCCCGATGCACTGCTCCGCGAACGTGGGCGGTGGAGGCTCCGATGTGGCGCTGTTCTTCGGCTTGAGCGGTACGGGCAAGACCACCCTTTCCGCGGATCCATCGCGCAGGTTGATCGGCGACGACGAGCATGGATGGAGCGAGACGGGAATCTTCAATTTCGAAGGCGGCTGCTACGCGAAGACGATCCGCATCCGCAAGGAATCGGAGCCTGAGATCTACGCGGCGACCGAGAGCTTTGGCACGATCCTGGAGAACGTCGTGTACGACCCACGCACGCGAATCCCCGACTACGACTCAGACGCCAAGACGGAGAACACCCGCGCCGCCTATCCGGTCGACCTGATCCCGAACGCGGTCCTGTCTGGGACCGGCAGGCACCCCAACAACGTCATTTTTCTCTCGGCGGATGCGTATGGCGTTCTTCCGCCGGTGGCCCGCCTCGACCAGAGCCAGATCCGCCATTACTTCTTGTCCGGATACACGGCCAAGGTGGCGGGGACTGAGCGTGGCGTCACCGAACCAGAGCCCATCTTCAGCACGTGCTTCGCATCGCCCTTCCTGGTCCTGCCACCTGAGCGGTACGCGGACATGCTGATCGAGCGCGTCAACCGGCACAACGTAGACGTGTGGATGCTGAACACGGGGTGGGTCGGCGGCCCGTATGGGGTCGGCCAGCGAATGTCCATCGCGCACACTCGAGCGATAGTGCGAGCCGTGGTCCAGGGCAAGCTGCACGGAGTCGCGACTCATCTCGACCCGGTGTTCGGCCTGCAGATCCCGGATCAGGTGCCCGACGTGCCGACCGAGGTCCTCGATCCACGCTCGACGTGGGCCGATCCGGACGCGTACGACCGCCAGGCCAAGAAGCTGCGGGCGATGTTCGAGGAGAACATCCACACGATCGGCAAGAGCGCGTCCACCGCAGGCTAGGGCGGTGAAGGTGGCGATTGTCGGGAGCAGGCGTTTCTCTGAGCCCTCCCGGGTCAGCGATTACGTCAACGCGCTGCCGCCCGGCGCTTCCATCATCACCGGCAGCGCAAGCGGTGTCGACGCCGCCGCGACGAAAGCGGCGCGGGCGAAGGGAATTCCCATCCAGGTGATGCCCGCCAGCTTCGATGAAGTGGCCGACGCCAGCCGTTCGGCGGCTCGGAACCAGCGTCTGGTCGACGCGTGCGACGTGCTCGTCGCGTTCTGGGATGGAAGCTCGCAGGGTACGCGTGCCACCGTCGAAAGAGCCCTCGACTCCGGCAAAGAGGTCCACGTCTTCATCGGGCGAGTAAATTGAGGTCGTGCCCGTAGCCATCGCCGTGCGCGTGCGGCTCTTTGCCAGGCTGCGCGAACAGGCAGGTGCCGAAACGGAGACACTCGAGCTTCCCGCCGGCTCAACGGTCGCGGACGTGTACGACGCGTTGCGGGCCAAACACGCGGCTCTCGAGGCGGACCGCAACGCCGTGCGCGCCGCGCTGAACCAGGAGTTCAAGGATTGGACGGCGGAAGTCGCTGACGGCGACGAGGTCGCCTTCATCCCGCCTGTAAGCGGCGGCGCTCATGGGGTGGGCGTCCTGTTCGAGCTCACGCCCGACCCACTGGACGCGCGCCGCATGGAGGCGGCGGTGACGCACAAGGGCGCAGGTGCGATCTGCACCTTCACAGGGGTGGTGCGAGACAACTCGCGCGGCCGCTCGGTCACACACCTCGACTACGAGGCCTACAACGAGATGGCCACCGTACAGATGCGCAGGATCGGCGACGAGATCGCTCAGCGCTGGCCGGAGGCACGGGTTGCCATGGCCCACCGCACGGGCAGCCTGGACCTCGGTGAGGCTTCGGTTGTCGTGTCCGTTTCGTGCCCTCACCGCGCGGAGGCGATCGCGGCGTGCAAGTGGGGGATCGACCGCCTCAAAGAGTCGGTGCCCATCTGGAAGAAGGAGCACGCCGCCGACGGCACTTACTGGATCGAGGGCGACGAGGCTAAGCGGAGCGCTAATCCCTGACGCGGGCCACCGATAGCCCGTCGCGGATGGGTATGACCACGCTGTCCAGGCGCGGGTGCTTGGCCACCCAGGTGTTGTAGGC
>JALYSJ010000003.1 GCA_030854855.1 Candidatus Dormiibacterota bacterium | reverse complement strand
GTGCCGAGGCGATCGTCCCCTCGCGCTTCTTCCTCGAGCTGGTCGAAGAGCGGGTGGTAGCGCATGACCATGTGCGCACGCTCGCTGACGATCAGGTTGTTCGGCTCGATGCCTCGCTCGCGCAGCTGCGAGATCTCGCGCAGCAGCACGATGGGGTCGACCACCACTCCGTTGCCGATGATGCAGACGCATTTCGGATAGAGGATGCCCGAGGGGATGAGCTGGAACTTGAACTCGCCATGCTCGGTGATGACGGTGTGGCCGGCGTTGTTGCCGCCCTGCGAGCGAATGACCATGTCCGCTTTCGCCGCGAGAAAGTCGATGACCTTCCCCTTTCCTTCGTCGCCCCACTGGCCGCCGACCAGGATGATGACCAACGGACTACTCGGTTCCTGGTTCTGGCCGGCGCGTCTCCAGGTTGTAGAACCGAGTGTGGTCGCGGCGGAACTTGAGCTCGACCGTGCCGGTGGGGCCGTTGCGGTGCTTGGCCACGATCAACTCGGCGATGCCAGGCCTCTCGTCGGATTTGTAGTACTCAGGCCTGAAGAGGAACATGACGACGTCCGAGTCCTGTTCGATCGAGTTGTGAACTAACACATTTCCTGCAACGAAGTTGTGTAGATCTTCTACGGTTAAGTCATAAACATCGTCTTCACCATCCGGGGTAATGGCATCGACCACATCCCAGTAGACGTCACTCATGGAAAGCATCGCGAGCTCGTCCGAATGCACAACCTCCGCCAATCTACGAGCACGCTCCCTGCCGAGGTTCTGCCTGTATATCCCCGTGCCGCTGTAGGCGCTACCAATACCAGCTTGCATTTCGCGTGTGCTCATACCTGCCGCCGCCATCGCTGGAAGGGCATGAAGACGCCACGCACTTGCCGGGATCACGTCCCGATTCGTGTTCGCGGATCTGCCTGCGAAGTAATCGAGAATCGCTACCTTGTGGAGGCCCTTCTCGCTGCCGAGCGGACCTACGACCGCGAGAAAACGGATCATCTCAGCCTGCCCACTGATCGTCACGTGGAACTGATCACGGCCCTTATCTCCCTGCGAGTGCGTCGAAAGCCTTGCGTTGATTCCCAAACGGAGCAGCAAGCTCTGAACATCTTGTGCGAGTCCCAAGCTGCTGCTGGCGTAGTAGACGTTGGCGTAGTGGCTGATTCCGCGTGACAAGTGCACACAACCATCGGTTGACCACAGGTGACGCAAGAAGACCGCGATTCCAGGAAGCGATTGGCTGAACACCTTCGTTGGAACTCTCTTCTCGTAGGAGCGCAGGCCGAAAGCACCAAGGTCCTCCAACCACACGCGCACCGGATTGTGAACTCCGTGTGTGAGATGCCGGGTCGGCGGAATGAAGACCTGTATCCAGCTCCGTTCTGGATTGATTCGAGGCCGTACCTCATCGCCAAAAACTGCCTTCGCCAGCCTCACCACTTCTTCCGCCAGGATTGGGTCCTTGGTCGTGTACTGGATCGCGTGCGTCGGCAATGTGCACCCGTCTCCGATCAGGTGTCCAAGGAGTCCCTGTTCCTCTGGGCTCATCGTGTCTGTCTGAGGTCCCTGGAGGATTCTCGGCAGGGCAATTCGGTCGCCGGGAGCCAGCTCGTCCAGGCGCCGCCAGCCTTCCATCGTGAGGAATTTGTGATTTGCCGTGGCGCGAATGCTGCGACCCAGATTGGTGGATAGCTTGAAGACCGTCTTGCGGCCGGTCGCGAATGCATTAGTGACCGTCTTGGCTTCCATGCGCCACCACCCTCGATCCAGGGCAAGGACACGGAAGCCACTCTTTCCTACCAGGTCCTTGATCGGCACATAAGTCCCCGAATCGGGAAGGTAAATCGGCGTCTCGCCGGCAAGGCAACCCGATTCGCGAAGGTCGCTCAGGATCGGACGTTTGTCCGGCCGCTGTTCCGGAGCGCGGCTCAGCTGCGAGATAGCGATCACCGGGATGCGCAGCTCTCGAGCCAAACCCTTGAGGGCGCGCGAGATCGACGAGACTTCCTGGACTCGGTTGTCGTCACCTCGCGCGCGACCATGCATCAGCTGCAAGTAGTCGACGAGAATCACGTCGATGTTGTGGCGCATCTTCGCCTGACGAGCTTTGAGCTGCAGGCTCAGCTCGTCCATCACCGGCGTGTCATCGATGAAGATGGCGGCCTCGCCCAATGGGCCGAGAGCATTGGACACGCGATCGAACTCGGCCTCAGTCAAGAGCCCCCGATGCATTCGCTGTGCGTCGATTTGGGCTTGCTCGGTAAGCAAGCGTTCGGTCAGCTGTTCTTTCGACATCTCGAGGCTGAAGATCGCAACCGACTTTTTCGACTCCAGTGCCGCATACAACGCGATGTTGAGTGCCAGCGAGGTTTTGCCCATCGAGGGTCGCCCCGCGACGATGATCAGGTCCGAGTCCTTGAAACCGCCAGTCATCCGGTCCAGGTCATGGAATCCAGTCGGGATCCCCACGATCCCCTGCCCGCTCTCCATCTGCAGTGAGATCCGCTCCATCGCCGGACCCAGCAGGTCGTAAAGCTTCGAAAGCTCGCGCTGGTCGCGGTCGTCCGCGACACCGAACACGAGCGACTGCGCCTGGTTGATCGCCTCCTCAGCCTCGACAGAATCGTCATACCCAAACCCCGCAATGTTCGACCCCGCTGAGATCAGCCGGCGCTTGTAAGCCTTTTCCTTGACGATGCGGCCGTAGTACTCGATGTTCGCCGCCGTCGGCACCGAGCCCTGCATCGACGCGAGCGCCGTACGCCCACCAACCCGGTCGAGCAGCCCCATCGTCTGCAGCTGCGCGGCAAGGGTGACGTTGTCGATCGGCTCGCCAGCGGCGAAGAGATCGAGCGCCGCACGGTAGATCTGCCCGTTGTTCTCGCGGTAAAAGTCCTCCGAATGCAGGAACTGCAGGACCTTGGCGACGGAAAGCGGATCGAGCAGAATGGACCCCAGCACCGACATCTCGGCATCGAGGTCATGAGGTGGCACCCTCCCCTGTGAGAGAGGGATCGTTGTCGCCACGTACGGAGCCCTATCTATCCTGGGTGACGATCACGTTGACGTGGGCGTCCACGTCGCGGTGGAGCTTCAGCGCGACCTGGTGCTCGCCCAGCGTCTTGATCGGCTCCTTCATGTCGATCTTGTGGCGGTCGATCTCCACTCGGTGCTGAGCCTTCAGCGCGGTGGCGACGTCCTGGTTGGTGATCGAGCCGAAAGCCTTGTCCTCCGCCCCCATCTTCAGCCGCACGACGACGGTCTTG
The DNA here is from genome assembly GCA_030854855.1 of Candidatus Dormiibacterota bacterium. Taxonomy (GTDB): domain Bacteria; phylum Chloroflexota; class Dormibacteria; order Dormibacterales; family Dormibacteraceae; genus Palsa-870. The sequence continues at coordinate 214 of JALYSJ010000003.1, read as the reverse complement.
TTGCTGATCTCATCGGCGAGCGCCTGCGCCTCGACTCGGTCCTTCGTCTCGCGCTTGACCGCTGCCTCCTTCAGCCTCTTCGCCTGATCTTCGACGCCCTTGCCCGCCGGCACCGCGAGCTTGCGGCGAAGGAGGAAGTTACGGCCATAGCCGTCAGCCACCTCTTTCACGTCGCCCGCGCGACCGACGTTCTCGACATCCTTGGTCAGCATCA
>JALYSJ010000186.1 GCA_030854855.1 Candidatus Dormiibacterota bacterium | reverse complement strand
CGCGATGCTGCGGCTGTGACGGCGATCGAGGAAAACCCGCACGCAATTCAGCTTGGACGGCTCAACGCGCGCATCAACTCAGCCCGAGTCGAATACCTGCCTGGAAAAGTGGAAACCGCGCTGCGTCAAGTGCGGCTCGGCCGCCACCAGGCGGCGATCCTCGATCCGCCCCGCGCCGGGTGCGAACCCGCCGCGCTCGCGGAGCTGATCCGTCTGGGTGTGGATCGGCTGGTCTATGTCTCGTGCGAGCCCTCAACGCACGCGCGGGACTTGATCGCGCTGGTCAGGGGCGGCTACCGGGTTCGGCGCGCTGCGATCGTCGACATGTTCCCCCAGACGTATCACATCGAATCAGTAGCGCTGCTCGAGAGAGGGGGGTCGGCCTAGAACGCGTTCAGGCCGTAACCGAACCGGAGGAGGAACAGGCGAAGCCGGCCTGGTCCCAGACTGCGGACGGCCAGCCTCAGCAGCGGTCTCAGTAGTGGCACGACACCTTCAACGCGGGCGGAAGCATAGGGTTACGGCCCCGGACTACACAACCCCTTATTCGAGTTCGTGAAGAAACTCGGCCAGCCGTCCGACGCCCTCTCTGAGATCGGTATCCGAGCTTGCGAGGCTGATCCTGACCGCATCGACAGCCACCTCTCCAAAAGCGCTTCCAGGAGCCACCGAGACTCCTCGCTCGCGCAGCAGCTTGAACGCGAAGTCGCGCGCTTGCAGGCGGCTGCGTGAGATGTCGGCCATGCAGTAGAAGGCGCCCGTCGGTTCGTTGACGAGCATTTCCGCCTCGCGGAGGATGTCAATCACCACGTTCCGCCGGTGCCGGTAGGCGGCGACCATCTCGCCCACGCAGTCCTGCGGCCCGTCGAGCGCCGCCTCGGCCGCTACTTGGGTGATTGTCGAAACGCACGAGGAGTTCGATTCGAGGACCTTGGTCGCGGTGTCGATGAGCTCGGCCGACCCGGCGACGTAGCCGATACGCCATCCCGTCATGGAGTACGACTTCGAGAATGTGAACACGGTGGCGATGCGAGGGTCGTCGGGGGCGAGGCTCGCGGGACTGGTCCACGTGCCGTCGAGGATGATCTGGTCGTAGCACTCGTCGCTGAGCAGCCACAGGTTGTGGCGCTGCGCGATCTCGATCATCCGCGCGATGGTGGCCGCCGGGTACACCGCACCAGTCGGGTTGTTGGGGCTGTTGATCAGAAGCAGCTTCGTCCGCGGGGTGATGAGGCGTTCGAGAGCATCCAGGTCTGGCTGAAATCCGTCCGTGGGCAGGCACGGATAGAAAACTCCACGCGCTCCGGTCCATGCAAGCATCAGCCGGGTGTTCGGCCATCCGGGGTCGGGCATCAGCACCTCGTCGCCATGTTCGAGCACTGCTCCAAACACAGCCGCGAGCGCTCCCACTCCACCTGGTCCGCAGGCGATGCGGTCGGGTGTCACGCGGATTCCGTTGACCCGCTCGAGCTTGGCCACGAGCTTCTCCCGCAGCGAGATCATGCCCTGCGTGTGGGTATAGAAAGTCTTGTTCTCGTCGATTGCGCGCTTGCCTGCCTCACCGATGTGCTTGGGAGTGGGGAAGTTGGGTTGCCCGACGTCGAGCCGTATCGCGCCCGGCGTGCGCAATGCCTCGTTGGCGATCTCGCGTATGCCGGAGTGGTGTGCCTCTGCGGGAAGCAGTGCGAGCGAAGGCATGCGGATATTGTCGGGGTTAACCGGCTAGAGCCGGAGGAGAGGTGGGGCTTAAACTAACGCCGGGGTCCGCCAACCCAGCCAAAACGATGCCGCACGCCCCTAAAACCTTCGTTCACCTGCACAACCACACCGAGTACTCGCTGCTCGATGGGGCAAGCCGCATCCCTGCCATGGTCGCGCGGGCGGCTGAGCTGGAGATGCCCGCGCTTGCCATGACCGACCACGGTGTGATGTACGGCGCGATCCACTTCTACAAGGCATGCAAGGACGCCGGGATCAAGCCGATCGTGGGCTGCGAGGTCTACGTCGCCCCGCGCTCCCGCCTCCTGCGTGAGGGAAGGGTGGATCGCGATCCCAACCACCTGACCCTTCTCGCGGCGGATCACGAGGGCTACGTGAATCTCATGAAGCTCTGCACGGTCGGCCAGATGGAGGGCATGTACTACAAGCCCCGCATCGACAAGGAGATCCTGGCCGCGCACTCGAACGGCCTTATCGCGCTCTCCGGTTGCTTGCAAGGAGAGGCGGCCAGCCGCATCGGCGAAGGCGACATCGATGGCGCGCGCGAAGCCGTGGCCGCGTATCGCGACATTTTCGGCAAGGATCGCTTCTATCTCGAGGTGCAGCGCCACGGCATCGACCGGCAGCTGCAGGTCAACGAGGCGCTGGCGGGTTTCGGCAAGGAGTTCGGCCTGCGCCTCTGCGCCACCAACGACCTCCACTACGTGCACCGCCACGACTCCGAGGCTCATGACGTCCTGCTCTGCCTTCAGACCGGTGCGCGCTTCAACGACCCGAACCGCTGGCGCTTCTCCTCGCAGGACTTCTACCTGAAGAGCCCGGACGAGATGCTCTCCGCGTTCTCGGACCTGCCCGACGCCCTGGCCAGCACGCTCGACGTGGCCGACCAGTGCGATCTGAAGTTGAAGCTCGGTGCGACTCTTCTCCCGCCGTTCGACGTCCCCGATGGCATGAAGCCGGACCAGTACCTGCGCAAGCTGGTCCTCGACGGCATCAAGTGGCGCTACGGCGAACCGACCGCAGCGGTCACGGAGCGCGCCGAGAACGAGCTTTCGGTCATCAGCCAGACGGGCTATGCGTCCTACTTCCTGATCGTCTGGGACTTCTACAACTTCGCCCGCAAGCAGGGCATCGTCGTCGGACCAGGTCGCGGCAGCGCGGCGGGCAGCCTCGTCTCCTACTGCCTCGGTATCACCAACCTCGACCCGCTGCAGCACGGCCTGATCTTCGAGCGCTTCCTCAACATCGATCGCGTGTCGATGCCTGATATCGACTGCGACTTCTCGGTGGAGGGTCGGGAGAAGGTCATCCGCTATGTGTCGGAGAAGTACGGCTCCGATCGCGTCGCGCAGATCATCACGTTCACGACGATGGCCTCCAAGGCCGCGATCCGCGATGTCGGCCGCGTGCTGGAGGTGCCGCTGCGCGACACCGATCGCCTCGCCAAGCTCGTGCCGGTCTGGCAGGGTCGGTCGAAGACTCTCGAGGACACGATCAAGGAAGTCCCCGAGTTCCGCGAGGCGTACGAGTCGAACGAGGAGCAGAAGCGCCTCATCGATGTCGCCCGCACGCTCGAGGGCGTCTCTCGCAACGTGAGCACGCACGCGGCGGGCGTGGTCATCGCTCCGGAACCCCTCGTGAATTTCACGCCGCTCCAGTACGGACCCGGGCGCGAGTCGGTGGTGACTCAGTACGACATGAAGGCGGTCGGCGATATCGGCCTGCTGAAGATCGACTTCCTCGGCCTGCAGAACCTCGACATCATCGCCACCTGTATGCGGCTGCTGAAGGAGACCAGGGGCCTCGAGATCAAGATCGACGACATTCCCTTTGACGACGCGAAAACCTACGAGCTGATCGCCCAGGGTGACACTCACGGCGTGTTCCAGCTCGAAGGTGCCGGCATGCGCCGGATGCTGATGGACATGCGTCCGCAGAGCTTCTCCGACGTTGCGGCTGCGATCGCGCTGTTCCGGCCAGGTCCGATGGTCAACATCCCCGCGTATGTGGCGCGCAAGCAGGGTCGCGAGCCGATCGAGTACATGCACGAGCGCCTCGAGCCGATCCTGCGCGAAACCTATGGAGTGATGATCTACCAGGAGCAGGTCATGATGGCCGCGCGCGAGCTCGCAGGGTTCACGATGAGCGAAGCCGACATCCTTCGTGCCGCCATGGGCAAGAAGGACAAGGCCAAAATGGCGAAGCTGCGCACGAAATTCATCGACGGCACCGTGGAGCGCGGAATTGCGAAGTCGACAGCGGAGGCGTTGTTCGACGGCATCGCGAAGTTCGCCGAGTACGGTTTCAACCGGGCGCACTCGGCCGCTTACGGCGTGATCAGCTACCAGACCGCGTACCTGAAGACCAACTATCCGCTCGAGTACATGACCGCGCTACTGATCCACATGGAAGGCAGCGCGGACAGAGTGGCCACCGCGATCGTTGACTGCCGGATCCGCGGCATCGATGTGCTCGCGCCAGATATCAACCGCTCGCGCGCGGACTTCTCGATGAGCGACGGCCGCATCCTCTTCGGGCTCGCGGCGATCAAGAACGTGGGTCAGCACGCGGTCGAGAGCATCGTCTCGTTGCGCGACGCCGACGGTCCTTTCAAATCGCTCGAAGACCTGTGCGAGCGAACAGCGGCGATCCAGGACGTCAACCGCCGGGTTCTCGAATCTCTGGTTCAATCAGGCACTTGCGATTCGCTCGGCGAGCGGGCGCGGTTGCTGACTGCCCTGGATCACGCTGTCAGCCGGGCGGAACGGGCGCGCCGCGACAAGGAGTCCGGCCAGACATCACTGCTCGACATGGTCGGCGCTCCCGAGACCGGTGGCGACGACTACGGCCTGCTTATCGATGTCGCGCCGATGGCTGGGGAAGAGAAGCTACGGCTCGAGAAGGAGCTGCTCGGCCTGTACCTGAGCGATCATCCGCTGCGCCGCATCACGGCCGAGCTGGCCAGGCTTTCCGATACGCAGGCGGTCGAGGTGACGAGCGCGCTGCAGGATTCCGAGGTGCGCGTCGCGGGGTTGGTGCGCGAGGTGCGACGGGTCGTGACCCGAAAGGGCCAGATCATGGCCTACGCCACGCTCGAGGACCTGACGGGAACGGTTGACGTCGTGCTGTTCCCGCGAGTGTTCGAGCAGACCAGGCTTCTTTTCGAGCCGGACAAGGTGGTCGTCATCCAGGGCAAGGTGGACGCGCGGGCCGGCAGTACTCGCGCGAGCGGTGCCAGCGGAAGCCCACCGCTGGAGCCGGAGATCGAGCCCGAGGTGGAGACTGCCTCGATCGTCGCCGAGATGGCGTGGCTGTGGGATGACCCGGAGTGCGTGCCGGTGGCGCGCCGCCAGCTGGTCCACGTCCGGATCCCGAACAGCGACTCAGGCCTGGCTGAGCGGCTGGAGGCAGTCCTCGCGCGGCACCCCGGCACTGACGAGGTCGTGCTGCATGTGGTGGTGGGCAAGCGCGAGGTGATCGTGAATGCCGATCGCTATCATGTGCTCGCCGGTCCGGCGCTGACGGCTGAGATCGACGAGCTGGTCGGCCAGACGGCGACCAGGCTGGAAACGGTGCGGCCCAAGGCGCAGTCCAACGGCAACGGACGAGGGAGACGATGACCGAGCTCGAAGAGGGAGCGGCGACCGGCCGTTACGTGGTGGTGAAGGCGCTGGAGGACGGCGTCGTGATCATGGGCTTGACTCGAGGCAAGGACACGCGCTCACACCATTCGGAGCGCTTGGACGCCGGCGAGGTGCTGGTGGCTCAGTTCACGGAGCTGACCGCGGCGATCAAGATCCGAGGCAAGGCGGAGATCCTGACGGATATGGGCAAGCTGGAGTCGGGCAGCTAGCTTCGCTTAGTGGGCAGGCCTGCGGCCTGCCAGGCCTGGAATCCACCGATGACGTCTGTCGCGTTGACGAGGCCAAGTTCTTGCAGCGTGGCTGCCACGAGGCTCGAGGAGTAGCCCTCGTTGCAGATCACGATCAGCCGGACGTCGTGTTTGGTCACCTCCGGGATTCGCCACCGCGAGGCAGGATCGAGCCTCCATTCGAGAACGTTGCGGTCGATCACGGTCGCGCC
>JALYSJ010000118.1 GCA_030854855.1 Candidatus Dormiibacterota bacterium | reverse complement strand
AGGCGCATCGAAGAGGAGTCCGTGCGCATGACCTCGCTCGTCGACGACATGCTCCTGATCGCCCGCCTCGACCAGGGCCGGCCTCTGGAAAAAAAGCTGGTCGACCTTCAGGCGATCGCCCAGGATGCAGCGGCCGACGCGCGCGCGGTCGCGCCGCAGCGCGAGATCACGCTGACCGCGCCGGCTTCGGTGGTCGTCGAAGGCGACGACACCCGGCTCCGGCAGGTGCTCGGCAACCTGGTGCGCAACGCGATCGTGCACACCCCCGCGCAAACAGCAATCGAGATCGCAGTCTCGACAGTGGATGGTGTCGGCCGAATGTCAGTGGCTGACCACGGCCCGGGTCTTCCGGACGAGGAGCTGGACCGGATCTTCGAGCCTTTCTACCGTGCGGATCCCAGCCGCAGCCGCGATAGCGGCGGCGCCGGCCTCGGGCTCTCGATCGTCAGAGCTGTCGTCAGCGCGCATGGCGGGCACGTGACGGTTTCAAAAACAAACGGTGGCGGTGCCACCTTTGAAGTCGAGCTGCCGCTGACTTCTAAGTAATTTCCAAGGTCTCGTACAGCCTCAGTTCAGGAACCGGCGGCAGACTGGAAACCACCAACGACATCCCCGGCTTCCCCCAATGCAGTAGGGGCCGTTCCCTAGGCGGCCCTTACTTGCGGGGAGGCCTCACGCTCTCGCCGCCACCGGCACCGGTTCACCGGCACCGATCCTGCGGTACAGCATCGACAAGGGTCGCGGCGCCCACCAGTTGGCCCGGCCCAGGAGTCGCATGATCGACGGCACGATCAAGATGCGCACGATGGTCGCGTCGATGGCGACGGCGATCGCCAGCGCGATTCCGATGGCCTTGATGATCACCACCTCGGCAAGACCAAAGGCAATGAAGACCGCCACCATGATGGCCGCCGCTCCCGTGATCAAGCTGCCACTCTTCTCGAGGCCCATCGCGACAGCCGCCTGGTTGTCACCGGTGCGCCGGTACTCCTCCTGGATACGGCTGATCAGCAGCACCTCGTAGTCCATCGACATTCCGAAAACGATGCTGAAAAGGATCACCGGAAGGCTCGGATCGATCGGCTGGGCGGAGAACCCGAGCTGCTGGCTGAAGTGTCCTTCCTGAAAGATCCACACCATCGCGCCGAATGAGGCCGAAATGGAAAAGAGATTGGTCAGCACGGCCTTGAGGGGCAGCACGACAGATCCGGTGAGCAGGAACAGGACGACGTAGGTGATGAGGATCACGGTGATCACGGCCGTCGGCGTCTTGCCCAGGATGAAGTTGACGACGTCGAGATCGAAGGCCGTCTCTCCCGTGGCGAGGATCTGACCGCCCACTACATGCTCGGCCCGAACTTCTTTGACGATGGCGCGCGCCTCATCGCTGGTCGGCGGCTTGTTGGTGACGATGTACAGCCGCGCGATGTGGTTGCCCGCGTTGATCGACAATTCTTGCTGCATCGCCGAGGGAAGAGCGTCGGGTGGCCCGGAATATAGACGCTGGTAGTCCGCCTTGCCAAGGCTCGGGTCGAGGTTGACGATGCCGTCCACTCGAATCACATTGGGCAGCATGCTCAGGCGGCGGCTCAGGTCGTACATGTCGCCGACATGGTCAGCGGTGAGCGGGCTCGAATCGGGGTAATAAGCCACGGCCTCGATGGTGGTCTGGTCCTGGCCGGGGAAGTCTCTGACCAGGGTGTCGTAACCCTGGCGCGCCTGGTTGGAAGGCGGGAGCTGGTCCACGCCGCCTGAGGCCAGCCGCAGCTGGAGGAAGGGCGTTCCCGCGAGTACCAGGATGACCAGCGCCGGGATCAGGATGAAGACGGGTCTGCGCATCACCCACAAAGCCATCGTGTGCCACGCACCAGTGCCGGCTGGCTTGCTTGCGCCCAGGAAAGGCAGGCGCAGCCGGTCCACTTTTCCTCCGAGCACGCACAGCAGCGCGGGCAGGAAGGTAAGGCCGTAGAAGACTGCCATTGAGACGACGATCGCGCCTCCCGCGCCCATCGAGGCGAGAAACGTTCCCTGATAGAAGAGCATGGCCGAGAGTCCAACCGCGACGGTGAGACCCGAGAAGGCGATCGCGCGTCCTGCCGTCGACATCGTCGTCGCGATCGCATCTTCGCGGCTCGCGCCGGCAGCGAGCTCATCGCGGAAGCGGTTCACGATGAAAAGCGAATAGTCGATCGCGACGGCAAGACCGATCAGCGTCACGACGTTCATCGCGTACTGCGAGACATCCGTGAAGTGGGCCAGGAAAAGCGTGCCGCCGACACCACCGGCGACCGCGAAGATGCCCACTCCAATCGGAAGCAGGGCGGCGACGATCGACGCAAAGATCAGGACCAGCATCAACAAAATGACCGGGAACGCGACCAACTCCGCTCGATTCAAGTCCTTCTCGAGCGCTCCCTTGAAGGCGAGGTTGATCGGCACCTGGCCGGTCGCGACAACGCTGAGGGAGCCGGGATGGACTTTGCCGACGATCTCATCGATGTAGCCCTGCGCCGTTTGCGAGGCGTCCTTGAGGTCCACAACCAC
>JALYSJ010000109.1 GCA_030854855.1 Candidatus Dormiibacterota bacterium | reverse complement strand
CGAGAGGACCGGGTTGAACGGCCCGCTAGTGTACCGGTTGTCACGCCAGTGGCAGCGCCGGGTAGCCATGGCCGGTTTGGATAAGCGCTGAAAGCATCTAAGTGCGAAGCCAACTCCAAGATAAGGTTTCCCACCGGGTTAACCGGGTAAGGGCCCTGGTAGACAACCAGGTTGATAGGCCGCAGGTGTAAGAGGAGTAATCCTTTGAGCTGAGCGGTACTAATAGCCCGAGGGCTTGTTCACCTATAACTCACTCTTCAGCTCACTGAAGAGATCGGAACGTCAACGGATCCAGCGCTGAAAGCAGACTGGAGAATCTCATAGACCTTTCGGTTGCCGATCACTGGGGTGGTCTGGTTCGGCGCGAGTATATTTCCATGCCTGCACCCCACTGAACACGACCGGACTGTAGACATGCACTGGGCCGCTCGCGCCATCGAGCTTGCACGCCAGGCGGACTACAGGACCAGCCCCAATCCGATGGTTGGGGCGATCGTTCTCGACGCTGAAGGCCACGTAGCCGGCGAGGGGTACCACCGCCTGGCTGGTGAGCCGCACGCCGAGGAAGAAGCTCTCGCCGCTGCTGGCGAGCGCTCGCGCAATGGGACCTTGTACGTCAACCTTGAGCCCTGCGCGCACGAGCACCGTAACCCTTCATGCGCCCAGGCAGCGATCAATGCCGAAGTGCGGCGCGTGGTCGTGTCAATGACTGACCCGGACGAGCGCGTGCGCGGCGCCGGTCTCCGAATGCTAGAAAGCGCCGGCATTGAAACTGACGTCGGAGTTCACGAGGAACGCGCCCAAAAGCTGAACGAGTTCTACGTCAAACATCGGACGACCGGCCGACCGTTTGTCACCGCCAAATTCGCGATGAGCCTCGACGGCAAGATCGCGACCCGCACAGGCGAGAGTCAGTGGATCACTGGAGAAGAGGCGCGCACCCACGGGCATCGTCTCCGGCACATACACGATGCGATTCTTGTCGGCGTGAACACCGTGATCGCCGACGATCCCGAGCTCACTGTTCGCATCAGCAGCGACGGGTTGCGTCAGCCCCTTCGCATCGTCGTCGACTCGCAGCTTCGGATCCGCCAGTCCGCCAGGATCATCGGCGCCAACACGCTCATCGCCAGTACGCGGCAGGGTCGTGTTGGTGCCGCTGAGGTGCTTCGCCTGCCCGCCACTCCGGGTGGCCGGGTCGAACTTCCTGCGCTCCTGGATGAGCTCGGCAAGCGCGGGATCCTGAGCCTGCTGGTTGAGGGTGGCGCCGAGGTCCATGGCTCGTTTTTTGCTGAAGGCCTTGTCGACAAGGTGTACGCCTACGTTGCGCCGCGCCTCATCGGCGGCAAAGACGCTCCCGGTCCGCTTGGCGGAAACGGGGTGGATCATCTGGCCGCTTCGACGCAGCTCCGTGAGCTTGATTTCGCTCGGTTGGGTGAGGACCTGGTCATCACCGGATACGTCGATGTTCACGGGCATAGTTAGCGCCGTCGGCACGGTGATCGAAACCGGGCCGCACCGCCTTGGAATCGAGCACCGCCTGACAGCTCAGAAGCTAAATCTCGGCGCCAGTGTGGCTGTCAACGGCTGCTGCCTCACGGTAGTCAAGAAGTCTCGGACCGCCTTCTTCGCCGACGTCGTCCCCGAGACCCTCCGCCGCACCAATCTGGGTGCCGTTAAGAACAGCAGCCCGGTCAACCTCGAACTGCCACTGACGGCTAACGGTCTGCTCGATGGCCACCTCGTTCAAGGGCACGTGGACTCGACTGCAAAAGTGCAACGTGTGACTCGCGTCGCTGCCGGTCGAGAAATTGTGATCCACTTGCCGAGCGACCTCAAGCAACTCGTCGTTGAGAAAGGATCCATTGCGGTTGACGGAGTGAGCCTGACGGTCGCCGCAGTCGACGACACGGCTTCGACATTCACCGTCGCTCTAATCCCTCACACGCTGGCGGCCACCATCGCGGGCAACTACAAGCGCGGCTCGGTCGTCAACCTGGAAGCCGACGTCGTCGCCCGGTACGTAGCCCGAAACCTCCGCCGGTAACATTCGTAAAGCAATGGGGCTGGCCACGGTGCCGGAGGCGATCGCTGACTTCAAGGCGGGCAAGTTCGTCATCGTCGTTGACGACGAGGACCGTGAGAATGAGGGAGACCTCGTCGTGGCCGCCCAGCTCGTCACCCCCGAGCACGTCAGCTTTATGACGCGTCACGGGTCCGGCCTCGTCTGCATGCCGGTGAAGGCCGGCCGCCTCGACGAGCTCGGAATCGCGCCCATGGTGGAGCACAACACGAGCCGCCTGGGCACCGCATTCAGCGTCAGCATCGATGCAAGGGACGTAACCACCACCGGCGCCTCTGCGTACGACCGCGCTGCCACCATCCGCAAGGTCATCGACCCGTCGGCCAAGGCCTCGGATTTCGCTTCACCCGGACACACCTTCCCTCTGCGCGCCGCGGAGGGAGGAGTCCTCACGCGCGCCGGCCAGACCGAAGCTGCGGTCGACCTCGCCGTCCTCGCGGGTCTCTACCCGGCCGGCGTGATCACTGAGCTCATGAAAACCGACGGCACCATGGCCCGAATGAAAGAGCTCGAGAACTTTTCGGACGAGCACGGAATCAAACTCATCACGGTCGCGCAGCTCATCGCCTACAGGCGCCGCAACGAGAAGCTGATCGCGAGGCGCGTCGAGGCGACCATCCCGATCGGCGACACGAAGCCACTCATGTGGAAGCTTTACGCATACGAGGACGTTCTCAGGCACGAAAACCACCTTGCCTTGGTGCTCGGCGACATCCATCCAACGAAGCCCGTACTCCTTCGAGCGCATTCGGAGTGTCTCACCGGCGACATCTTCGGCAGCATGCGCTGCGACTGCGGCGCGCAGCTGCACTCCGCCATGGAGACGATTGCCGCCGACGGCACCGGCGTGATTCTGTACATCCGCCACCAGGAAGGCCGCGGGATCGGGCTCCTGGACAAGCTGCACGCGTACAACCTTCAGGACACAGGCCTGGACACCGTCGAAGCGAACGAGGCTCTCGGCCATCCCGCCGACAAGCGCGATTACGGCATTGGCAGCCAGATTCTCTATGACCTCGGCGTTCGCAAGATCCGGCTGCTGACGAACAATCCCAAGAAGATCTATGGACTCGAAGGATTTGGTCTGGAGGTCGTCGAGCGCGTCCCAATTCGCATCGCTTCCAACCCCCACAACGAGCGCTACCTAAAGACCAAGAAAGACAAGCTCGGACACCTTCTGTAGCGCGATGGGTGAGAAGGGGTCCAAGCCAGACCTAAGCGGTGACGACCTCACCATCGCCGTCGTCGTCTCGCGGTTCAACGAGGACGTGTCGACGAGGCTCCTGCGCGGTGCGCTGGGGAAGCTCGAGGAGCACGGCGTCCAAGATCCCGATGTGTTCTGGGTGCCCGGCTCGCTCGAGCTGCCGGTGACCGCCCTGGCCCTCGCCGAGAAAGGAGGCCATGACGCGATCGTCTGCCTCGGCTGCGTCATCCGCGGCGAGACCTATCACTTCGAGATCGTCGCCGGACAGGCTGCCGCCGGCATCATGCAGGTTCAGCTCGATACCGGCGTCCCAATCACTTTTGGCGTGCTCACCACCGAGGACAAGGAGCAAGCGCTAGCGCGCTCGGGGCTGAAGAACAACAAAGGTGCTGACGCGGCCGAGGCCGCCATCGAGATGGCCAACCTGCTCCGAACGATCCAGGGCTAACGGCTGGTCGAGACGGCGACCACGTTCTTGCCGGCCGGGACGACAACGAAGCCCTCAGTCGCGGCTGGCGTGCTGAAGTGCTGCGCCGCCCCGACACTGACGGAGTAGACAACCGAGCCTGACGCAAGATCGAGCGCATACAACTTGCCCGAGTTATCGACCGCCCACAGCACGCCCGCCGCGATGATCGGCGACGCCAGCTCCGGATGCTTCGCATGCCACGCAATTCCAATCGAGCCGCTACTCAATAACACCGCGTACAGGCCGTCTGCGCACGGAACATAAACCGTCGAACCGGACCAGGCTGTGCCTCCGAACGCCCCCGAACAGATCACCTTGCTCGCAACCTGTCCGCCGATCCCGCCCAGCGCGCCAGCCTTTAGCAGATATGCGACTCCTTGCTTGCCGATCGCGACCACCACATGAAGCGCTGGGATGACAGTCGCTCCAACCGAGCCAAGATCTGTGTCGCTTGCATTCAGCGAAACCCAGTTCGACGGCGCGAAATATGAGCGCACGCTTTGTAGGTCCGGCGAAAGCTGGATGACGGAGTTGCTGTAGTCGAAAGTCGAACTCGACTCACCATTCCCGGTGACCACATACACGCTGCCGTCCGATCCAATCGTCGCGCCTTGCGGAGTCCAGATCCCCGCCTCGCGAGAGCTCGGCACCCTCCAGGCAAGACCACCGCCACCGCCCAGCGGAACCGCAACGACGTAACCGTGGTAAGCGCCGCAGTCACCGTACAACCCGCCAAACGTCACGTACGCGTAGCGATCGCCAAGAGCCAGCGCTCCTCGCTGCTGCTGTACCGACGGATTGGATCCAGGCGGGTCGACGTCCTGTTGCGATACAACCGATCCGTCGACCAGGCTCAGCGTGTAGAGCATGTGATGGCGCGTGCGAAGGAATGCGACGACATACAACCGCCCGGTTCGCAGGTCGGCAGCGGGCGTCCCCGTGATGCCCGACACCGGGCCGATGTTTCCGCACGGCAGCGAGCCCGCGTCGACAGGCTCACCGAGGTGTTGCTTCCAGACTACTGCTCCGCTGAACAGGTCGAGGGAGTACACCGTGTTGTTTTCGGTCGCGGCCAGCACGTGCCCGGCAACGATCAATGGCGACGCGTAGACGTCGCCGTCGAGGTGCGCCGTCCACGCCAATGCCGGAGAGCTCAATGCCGGCGCGGCCGGGCCGACGCCTGCGCGAGCGCTGCTCTGGTGATACTCGGGCCAGTCGGCGGCTAGGCCTGGGCTCGAGAGGGCGGGGAGGGGGGACCGCGGCGCGGGTGTTGGTCCGGAAGAGGCCTCTGAGCCGCATCCGCCGAGAAGCACGGCCACGGCCAGCCCTACCACAGCTCCTCTCGGGCCGATCACAGACCCCAGCTGAACTTGCGAACCGGTTCCAGCCGCGCGCGCTCCGGCGCGATCAGCCGCACTTGGCCCTGAAGCGCCACCCCTCGCTTCGGCCCCATCGCGTCCACAACCATCGCCGCCCGAGACTCCGCCCTGAGGTTGCGAAGCTTGACCCCGTCGACATCGAACTCCAGCGCGCCCTCATCGTCGACCGCGTACATCACTGGCGCAACATGCGGCCAACCCGACGGCCCGACCGTGGCGAAACGTCCGATCCGCTGTGAACGAAGGAACTCGAGCTCGGCTGGACTCAACACCATCAGCTTTCACATCCTAGACTCAACCATTCACGTGGCCAAGACCGCAGCACCCAGCATCGGAACCATTGGCGGCTACACAATTCGCCGCCGGGCACGACTCGACAGGCTCGAAGGCGAGTACGTAGAGCTCGAGCACGACCGCACAGGCGCGCGGCATATTCACATCGAAACCCAGGACGACAACAACGCCTTCGCGGTCTTCTTCCCGACGGTGCCGAAGGATTCCACCGGCGTGGCCCACATCCTCGAGCACGTCGTACTCGCCGGGTCACAGCGCTACCCCGTTCGCGATCCATTTTTCAGCATGACCCGCCGCTCCCTTGCCACTTTCATGAACGCATTCACCAGCGCGGACTGGACCATGTACCCGTTCAGCTCGCGCAACGAGAAGGACTTCATGAATCTTCTCGACGTCTACCTCGACGCGACCTTCTTCCCCCGCTTGCTCGAGGACTCCTTCAAACAGGAGGGGATCCGCTTCGAGTTCGAAGATCCTGCCGATCCGACAAGCGGCCTGCGCTACAAGGGCGTGGTCTTCAACGAGATGAAAGGCGCTCTGGCCGCCCCGCACGCGGCGATGTCGCGGGCCCTCGGGCGCGCCCTTTTCGAAGGTCTCACCTATGAGCACATCTCCGGCGGCGATCCCGAGTACATCCCCGACTTGACCTGGGACCACCTGCGCAAATTCCACGCCACTCACTACCACCCGAGCAACGCCTACTTCTACACATACGGCAATCAAAGCCTCGAGCGGACGCTCCAGGTCATCGAGCGCAACGCGCTTTCCCGGTTCCAGCGGATCGAGGTCGACACGAGCATCCCCGACGTCAGGCGCCTCACCAAACCCGTAACCGCCGTCGAGCCGTACCCCGCCACGCCCGGCGAGGACAACACCAAGAAGTCCCAGGCCCTTGTAGCGTGGGTGACCGTGCCCACCGGCGATTCCTTCCGCGTGCTCGCCATGAAGGTGCTCGCCGAAGTGCTCATCAGTAACTCGGGCTCACCACTCCGCAAGGCACTCATCGACTCGCGGCTCGGCACGGCGATGGCCGATGGCACCGGCCTCCAGGACGACTTTCGCGAGAGCGTCTTCGGTGCGGGTCTCAAGGATGTCGCGGCTGAAGATGCTGAGAAGGTCCAGCAGGTGGTGCTCGACACACTCGAGCGTCTCGCGGCAACCGGTGTGGACCAGGCCCACGTGGACGCCGCCATCCACCGGCTCGAGTTCGAAAAGAGGGAGCGCTCCAACGCCGGCTTTCCCTATGCATTGAGGGTTCTCTTCACACTCCTCGCACCGTATTACTACGGCGGCGATTCCTACAACGCTCTTAACTTCGATGCCGACCTGGAACGGCTCGAACGCGAACGCAAGCAAGGGCCATTCTTCGAAAACCTCATCCGCACCGAACTGCTGGACAACACTCACCGCGCGCTGCTCACGGTGGTTCCCGATCCCGATCTCGAAGAAAGACAAAGACGCAAGGAGCTCGACCGCCTGGCCGTGATCGAAGCAAACCTAAGCGAAGCAGACAAGGCGCGCATCGTCGCCGACGCGAAAGAGCTCAAGGAAGACCAGGAGGCAAAGCAGGACCTCTCAACGCTGCCGACGCTCGCGCTCAGCGACATCCCGATGAAGTTCGAAGACGTGCCGAACCGCGACATCCAGATCGGCGAAGCAAAAGTCGAGTTCTTCCCTCAGCCCACGAACGGCGTCACCTACCTCGACATCCGCTCCGATTTCGCAACGCTGACCCCCGAGGAGAAGGATCTTCTACCTCTGTTCAGTCGCGTCCTCACGCAAAGCGGAGCCGCGGGTCAGGACTACGTTCAGATCGCCAATCGCATCGCCGCCGTCACCGGCGGCGTGGGCGCCGCAGCTCAGGTTCAGTCCATTGCAAACCAGGACGACTACCTCCAGTCTTTCGTCCTCTCCGGAAGGGCCCTCGACCGCAACGCCAGACCATTCATCGAGCTCCTCACCGACCTCACGGCCCGGCTGGAGATCGACCCCAAGCGCCTGAAGGACATCATCGCCGAGTCAGCGACGCGGCTCGAGAGCTCCATCGCGGGCATGGGTTTCCAGTTCGCGATCCTGCGCGCGCATTCGAAGCTCACGTCCGAGGGTGCGATCAACGATCAGCTGCAGGGCATCGGCATGCTGCATTTGATGCGCCGCCTCGCTCGCCTCGATGAAGGCGAGCTGACGGAGATCATCGCCAAGCTGGACGCCATCCGAACACGACTCTTCAGCAAGAACGCCCTACGCATCGTGGTGACAAGCGAAGAGGGAATGATCGCGCCCCTCCAAACGCTCCTGGAAGAGCTCGTCGAGGCGCTTCCGCAGGACGAAAACGACAACAGAAAACCGGAAAAGCCAAAACCTCTCGAATTCGCGCCCGAAGCCCTCACCGCGCCCATCCCGGTGGCGTTCAACGTAAGAATCTTCGAGACCGTCCGCTACAAGCATCCCGACGCGCCGGCGCTGCTCGTGCTCGCCAACTACCTCCGCGACACCTTCCTGCATCGCGAGCTGCGAGAAAAAGGCGGGGCGTACGGCGGCTACGCGCAGGCCGGAACCGCCAGCGGCACTTTCTATTTCGGTTCCTATCGGGACCCCAACATCATCCGGACCTACGACATCTACGACCAGGCGGTGAAGTGGGTGACCGACGGCGAGATCGAACCCGAAGCGCTCAAAGAGGCAATCCTCGGCGCCTGCGGCGATGTCGATCCGCTGGAATCGCCCGACATCAAGGGCCGCCGCGAGGCGACCAACCGCATCACAGGGTTCACTCGCGAGGAGCGTGAGAAGTTCAAGCAGGGTCTGCTAAACGTCACTGAAGATGACCTCCGGCGCGTCGCCCGCACCTATCTGGCAAAGCCCCACCCGATCCAAGTCACCGTGGCCGGCCCCGACCTCGTCGAAGCCGCTCGCAAAGAGCGCCCCGAGCTCTTCGAGGTCGTGGCGCCGGTCTAAAACCCTTCTAGAATCCCTGGACATGAGGCCCTGGCACCACCCCTACTTCTGGCCCGTGGTCCTTGTCGTCCTGGGCGTGTACTTCCTGCTCAACAACCTCGGCCTGATGTGGTGGCTGGAACCCAAGATCGTCTGGCCCGTGCTGCTCATCGCGCTGGGAGTCTGGCTCCTCCTGCGCCGCGCGCGCCCCTGAGCTGAGCATGCGCAGCTACCGCAGCTTTTTCTGGCCTGCGGTGCTGATCCTCGCCGGCGTCGTCGCCCTCCTCGCCAACACCGGCGTCATCTCGACCGACCGCTTGGCCCTGCTCGCGGACATGTGGCCCGTGATCCTGATCGTGGTCGGGCTCGTCCTTATCGCGCAGCGCCGCTTCCAGGCCGCTTCAGCAGAGCTGGCCGCGCTGCTCATCGTGCTCATTGCGGCCGGAGCCACCATCGTCTACGTCGCCACAGCCCCCAATCCCGGCGCGACCCACCAGCTCGACGCTTCCGCCGCCGTCGGCGGGCTCGACCACGCCTACCTGGAGACGAACGTGGGCGCCGCAACCATCACGGTGGACGGCTCGAAGGCGCTCGGAGGCGACCTCTACCGCGCCAACATTGGCTACTCAGGGCCGAAGCCGGACATCAGCCTCGACCGCTCCAGAGGAACCCTGCGCATCTCGCAGGGGACCAACATGATGGGCTTTTTCCAGACTCGCCGCTTCACGATCCGCCTGCAGATCAACGCGAACCTACCCTGGACGATCACCACGAACAGCGGCGCCTCCACCGGCACCTACAATCTCGCCGACGCACACATCGGCTCGCTCGAAATCAACACCGGCGCGAGCCACGAGGTGATCACCCTCGGCACACCGACGGGGGTCGTGCCGGTCACGGTCAACGGCGGACAAATCAACGTGCGTCTCCACCGGCCAACGGGCACCGCCGCATCGGTCAAGGTCTCCGGCGGGGCCGTGAGCCTCAACTTCGACGGACACGGGAGCCACGCGTTTGGCACCCTGGAGCAGACCACCGGCGCCTCCACAAACATGTTCAAGGTCGAGATCAACGGCGGCCAGTGCACCGCGACGATGGACGCGACCAAAGCCCCGGCCTAGGCGAGCCGCCCGTCGAGTGCGTGGATGCGCGCCGAATAAGCGCCCCGGGTTGCAGAGCTGAGAGCGCCACGCAGGCCGCGCGCCGCGGAATCCAGCATCGTCTCGAGCTCATCGTCCAGGGCGCCGGCAACGCGCAGGACCGGCACCAACGCCGCCGCCCGCTCCGCCCCGCCCAGCAGCTCCAGCTGATCTACCCCAAGCCCCGCCAGCTTCTTCGCCTCAGCCTCCAACCGGCGCGCGAGCGCAAGCCCTTCCTCGTCGCCCCTTTCCCGGCACCTCACCGCCCCGGCCCGCGCCGCCGCCGCCGCCAGACGAGCCTCGAGCAACCGACCCGCGGCAAGTGAATCGGCAGCGATCGCCGGGCAGAGCCCGACCAGCTGCTGCTCACTCACGTTCACCCCGCGCCGGACCAGCTCGGCCACGACGGCCGCTGGCGGCGTCTCGTTGACCCGGAACAGATTCATCGAGAGCTGCACCTGGCCCCCCGGGAGCTGGAACACGAGCGCCTGAACGCCCCGCATGCCGTGCTCGGACTCGCGCAGAGAACGCGCCAGGGCTCTGGCCTGGGCGACGTCCATGTCAGGCAGCAGGACGTTGAAGGCGACCAGCGTCAAACGCGCTCCGACGCACACGGCGCCGGCGGTGGGGTGGAGGTCGGGACCGCCGAGGTCCGGACGCGCCCTACCCGCCCTGATGTCCGCCAGCGAGCGCTGTTCGCCATACCAGTAAACCGGCACGTGCAGATCGCTCCAGATCCGCATGCCGACCTCGCGCGCAAGCTCGCGTGCGTCGGTCAGCGTGCTCTGTCCCAGCGGCACTATCGGCACCACGTCCGCCGCCCCGACGCGCGGGTGAACTCCCTCGTGCGCGCCCACGTCAATCCTCTCAATCGCCGCACCGACCGCGGCAACCAGCGCGTCCAGCAACTTTGGTCTCTGCGCGGCAATCGAGACGACGACGCGGTGATGGTCTGGATCCGGATCGACATCGAGCAAGTGGGATGACGTCGACGCCGCGTCCGCGATCGCCGAGATCACCTCTGCCCGCCGCCCCTCGGAGAAGTTCGGCACCGATTCGAACAGACCTTCCGTGTTCACCAGGTTGTTAGGGTAAGTTGCCGTGCCCGGACCAGTCGCGCTCGTGTACGGCGAGGAGCTGATGAAGCACCGGCTGTCTGATCAGCATCCGCTGCAGCCAATTCGCGTCAAGCTCGCGGTGGATCTCATTAAATCCACCGGTCTCATCGAACACTGCATCCTGCTGCCTCCACGTCACGCGACCATCGAAGAGCTCGAGCTCGTCCACTCGCGCCCCTATATCGACCTCGTTCGCAACCTCAGCGACCCGACCAAACGCGTCCAGGTCCCGCCCCGAGAGATCGACGCCGCCGGCTTCGCCTCTGCCGACAACCCGATCTCGGACGAGCTGCACGAAGGCGCCTCGCTGGTCGTCGGAGCAAGCATCGTCGCGGCGGAGGTGGTCCACAGTGGCGCCGCGCTCCACGCGTTCAGCCCCAGCGGCGGGCTCCATCACGCCCATCGAGAGCGGGCATCGGGCTTTTGCACCTACAACGACGCCGCCATCGCGTGCCAGTGGCTGAAGCAGCAGGGTCACCGCGTCGCTTACATCGACGTCGACGTCCACCACGGCGATGGCGTCGAGGGCATCTTCCAGAGCGACCCGGAAGTGCTCACCATCAGCCTCCACGAAAGCGGCCGCTATCTCTTCCCGGGGACCGGCTTTCCCGAAGACGCAGGAGTCGGCGCGGGCCGCGGCACCGCCGCCAACCTCCCGTTTCTCCCTTTCACGTGGGATGAGCCATGGCTCGAAGGCTTCGACAAGGTCGTGCCCGCGCTCCTGCGCCGCTTCAAGCCGACGGTGCTCGTGACCCAGGACGGCTGCGACACCCATCACCTCGACCCGCTTGCCCACCTGGCGGCGACAACGCGCATCTGGCCGCACGTCGGCAAGGCGTTTCACGATCTCGCGCACGAGCTCTGCGACGGTCGTTGGGTCGCGCTCGGCGGCGGCGGCTACGCCATCTATGAGGTGGTGCCGCGCGCCTGGACGCTGCTGTTTGCCGAGATGGTCGAGCGTCCGGACCTTGCCGCGGAGATCAACGACCCTTCAAGCGTCGAGCCGCAGGCCGAGGCGAAGGAGAGGGTCTGGACTGCCTTGAGACGTGACCTTGCCCGTCTGGGCAAGGTCCATGAGATGGACTTCGAGAGTTAGGCCGAGTAAGTCCTCAGGCAGCGGGTGCAGATGCGCGCGCGCACGGGCTTTCCCGCCACGGTCACCCGGCCCATCTGGAGGTTGGGCATGAACCTCCGGTTGACCCGGTTCTTGGCGTGACTGACGTGGTGTCCGTATTGCGGCTCTTTGCCGCAGATCGCGCAGCGCTTGGCCATGTGGCACTCTCCGATGTGGGTTTGCGATTGAGTGGTTCCGAACGAGAACCCGCGTCATTTCGCGGTGTGACGGAGCCGAATTGTACCATGGGAGTTCCATGGCCTCAAAGACCACCACCCCTCTAGTCCAGTCCCGCCAGTGGGGCCGGATCGAGGTTTTCCCCTCGGCCGTCGGCGCGATCGCCGCGCACGCTGCGCTCGGCTGTTACGGGATCTCGGGCATGGCGGCGCGCGGCCTGCGCGACGGCGTCGCGGAGCTTCTCCGCCGGGAGAACGCCGCCCGCGGCGTCGAGGTGGTCGAGAAGGACGGCGGACTTGGGATCGAGGTCTTCGTCATCGTCCAGTACGGCATCCGCATCTCGGAGGTCGCTCACAACCTCCAGGAGGCTGTCAAGTTCGAAGTTGAAAGGTCGGTCAACGTCCCCGTGGTCCAGGTCAACGTGAACGTGCAGGGCGTTCGCGAAGAGCGGCGCTGACCTGATGGCTCCCCCGAAGCACCAAGGGGTGGATGGACCCCTCTTCAAGCGGGCCCTCCTCGGGAGCCTGGTCTGGTTCTCCGCCAACCACGAGGAGGTCAACCGCCTCAACGTGTTCCCGGTACCCGATGGCGATACCGGCACCAACATGCTGCTGACCCTCCAGTCGGCGGTCGAGGACATCAGGGAGTCGGACGCCGCCGAGGTCAGCAAGATCGCCAAACTGGCGTCGCATGGCAGCCTGATGGGCGCGCGCGGCAACTCGGGCGTCATCCTCTCGCAGATCTTTCGCGGCTTTGCCCGGGCGGTCGAGGGGAAGAGTGTGCTGACGCCCGCCGAGCTCGCCGTCGCTTTCGAAGAGGCGGCCAACGCGGCCTATCGCGCGGTGAACAAACCCACCGAGGGCACCATCCTGACCGTGGCACGCGAGGCCGGAAGGGCGGCTGCGGCTGCGGCCGGTGCTCCCGACGCGACCGTCCCGCAGGTCATCTCGGCCGCCGCGGCCGGCGCCCGCGCGGCGGTGCTTAAAACACCGAGCCAGCTGCAGATCCTTCGCGACGCGGGCGTGGTCGATGCCGGCGGATTCGGCCTCCAGATCATCCTCGAAGGAATGCTGAAGACCTTCGAGGATGGTGACTCATCGCATTTGACACCCGCGTCGCGACCTGCGCAACCCGTGGCTTCTCAGGTCCTCTTCACCCTTCCCGAAGAAGGCTGGGGCTACTGCACCGAATTTCTGATCGAAGGCAGCAATCTCGACCAGGAGCGGATCCGGCAGCAGATCGAGGCGCTCGGCAACTCGGTGCTCGTCGTCGGCGAGCCGGAGCTTCTCAAGGTTCACGTCCACACCGATGACCCGACTCGTGTGATCACTTTGGCCGGCGGCTACGGCAAGGTGCTGAAGCTCAACGTCGGCGACATGTCGACTCAGCACAGGCGAATCCTGGAGAGCGAAGGACAGTCGGCGTCCCGATCGAATGGCGTCGGCCTGGTGGCCGTCGTGGCGGGCAGCGGCCTGGTCGAAGTCTTCAGGGGGCTTGGCGTCGACGGGATCGTCGAAGGCGGCCAGACGATGAACCCAAGCACCCAGGACATGCTCACTGCCATTGAGTCGGTGCCCTATGACGAGGTGATCCTCATGCCCAACAACGGCAACGTCATCCTCGCCGCCAAGCAGGTCCCCGGGTTGACCAAGAAGAAGTTGCACGTCCTCGAAACTCACAGCGTCCCGCAGGGAGTGGCCGCTGTCGTCGCCTTTCGAGGTGACCGGTCCGGCGCCGAGAACCTAGCCGCCATGAAGGCGGAGGCAGACCGCGTGCAGACCATCGAGGTGACTCACGCGGTTCGCGACACCCGCTCCAACGGATTGAAGGTGAAGAAGGGCGACGTCATCGGCCTGATCAACGACAAGCTCGAGTTCGCGGGCTCCGACTACGGTGAGGTCGTCAACAAAGCCCTCAGTAAGCTCGGACCTGACTCCTATGAGCTCGTCACCGTCTATCGCGGCAAGGACGCGACCGACGCCGAGCTGGCGAAGCTCGAGTCGGCGATCCGCGCCACGTACCCGGGCCTCGCGGTCGAGGTCCAAATGGGCGGGCAGCAGCACTACCCATTCATCCTGTCTGTTGAATAAGTGCGCCCGGCGCGCGCCCGGCGCGAATAAGCAGTGAAGCGCTCATTCGCGGTCGTCACCGATTCCACCGCCGACCTGCCCGACGCCTGGCGCGCGACTCATGGGATCGAGGTCGTACCGCTGAAGGTCCTCTTCGGCGAGGAGACGTTCCGCGACGGGGTGGACATCAACAACGAGGAATTCTTTCGCAGGCTCGCCGCCTCGACCAAGCTGCCGACCACGTCTGCTCCGTCCCCAGGCGAGTTCGCCGAGCTGTACTCGCGGCTTGCAAAGGACCACGACGGATGCATCTCGATCCACATCGGACGCCAGCTCTCGGCGACGGCTGAGGCCGCGCGCGTCGGCGCGCAGACGGTCGAGGGCTTCAAGGTCAATGTCATCGATAGCGAGACGGTGACGATGCCGATGGCGTTCCTGTGCCGCGTCGCGGCAGAATGCGCAACCCTCGCCGAGGCCACCGCGGCCGTGGAACAGCGAGTCCCGAAGTGCCGGGTTCTCGCCCTCCTCGATACGCTGCGCTACATCGAGATGGGGGGGAGGGTGAGCCGCGCGCAGGCGATGATCGGCACGATGCTCGACCTGAAGCCTCTCCTCCTGGTCGCCGACCGCGAGATCAAGTCGGTCGACCGCGTGCGCACGCGATCGCGTGCCATACCTCGCATGGTCGAGTTCTTCGAGGGCGATCTTCCGGTCGAGCACGTGGGCGTGGTGCACGCGCAAGCGCCCGAAGAAGCCGAGCGAATCGCAGCCGATTTGCGCAAGCGCTATCCCGACCTCGAGGTGCCGGTCGGCCAGATCGGATGCGTGCTCGGCACCCACACTGGCCCCAAGGCGCTGGGCCTGACCTACATCAAGAGGTAGTCGCCCGCCCGCTCGCGGTGAAGACAATGCTGCGGCCTGGCCGCGGCCATACGCGGATGAGCGGCGGTGTGATCGCGATGACCCTGGGCAGCACACCCACGGCGAGCCGGTAAGCGCGCTGTTCGCTCTTGCCCCAGCGCAGGCCGTACTGATCGCGCAGCGCCGGCGACAGGAGCCCGGTCGTCACCACGTTCAAGGGAGTCATCGCCAGGCCGGGCACCAGGCGCACCGGCGAGCGCAGAATCTGCGCCGCCAGCTCCCGTGCGCGGCCGTCGACGCGCACCGGCCCGTCCGCCGACATCATCTGATCCAAGTAAATCCGGAAGTCTCCGAACGACTCCGGGAAACGATCACGCGGAATTCCCAGCAGCTCGCCCAGCAGCTTGAACTCCTGGTAGAACTCCTCGCGCTCGCGAAGCTGCAGAGGCTGAATGAACGTCTCATACGTCACGAGAGCGGTGTCGGCGAGCGTCGCGTGCACCCACAACAGCAGGTCAGGATCGAGGGCGCGATAGTCCTGGCCGCGGACGTTCGCGTGCACCTTGTTGACTGCAC
The DNA here is from genome assembly GCA_030854855.1 of Candidatus Dormiibacterota bacterium. Lineage (GTDB taxonomy): Bacteria > Chloroflexota > Dormibacteria > Dormibacterales > Dormibacteraceae > Palsa-870. The sequence goes on along the minus strand of JALYSJ010000109.1, from coordinate 5,688 downwards.
GCACCGCGCTGAGCGCAGTCTCGCGATCGCCGAACACTATCGCCATCGTCATCCGGATCGTCCGGCGCAGGCGGCGGATGGGATGAGAGCGGAAGTCCGAGTGTTCGTCCACCCCGGCCGCGACCTTCGGATGCGCGATCTGCATCAGCAGGGCGCGGCCTCCTCCCAGCAGCAGGATGTTCTCGCGGTTCACCCTGCGGGTGATCGAGTCCTCGTGAAACAGGCCGGGACGCACCATGCCATCTTATTGACGTGTACCAGCAGCTCTTCACGTTCGGTGCGGCGTTCCTGGGCTCCGCGGTTGAGTCGACCGAGGCGCTGACGATAGTTCTCGCCGTGGGCCTCACTCGCGGGTGGCGCTCCCCGCTCTACGGCACTGTCGCCGCGCTCGTTGCGCTGGCCGTGCTGGTGGTGCTTTTCGGCCAGCTGATCGTGACCCGCGTGCCCGAGACAACCCTCAAGCTGATCATCGGCACCCTGCTGCTGCTCTTCGGACTGCGATGGCTGCACAAGGCGGTTCTTCGATCTGCCGGCGTCGTCGCCATGCACGACGAGGAACGCGCCTACGAGCACACGGTCGCCGAGCTGCAGGGTGCGGCGGCGCGGCACGACTGGGTGGGCTTTGTGATCGCGTTCAAGGGAGTGTTCCTGGAGGGCATCGAGGTGGTCTTCATCGTCGTCGCGGTCGGCGGCACCGGCCTCTACTTCCCTGCCGCGGTGGCCGGCGGCCTTCTGGCCATGGTGCTGGTGGCGGCGGCGGGCGTGGTGGTGCGCAAGCCGCTCGCTCGAGTCCCCGAGAACACTCTCAAGTACGCGGTCGGCATCATCCTCACGGCCCTCGGCACGTTCTGGGCGGCGGAGGGGATGGGGGCCAAATGGCCTCTCGACTTCGTCGCCATCTTCTTCCTCGCCGCCATCTATCTCGGCGCCTCGCGGCTTGCCGTGATGCTCGTGCGCCGCCGTCCGGCGCTCGCGTGAGATTCCTGAGGTCGGCGGCCTCCGAAGTCATCGGCCTGTTCGTCTCCGATTGGGTCCAGACCGCCGTCATCCTGGCCATCCTCGCCGCGGGTTGGGTCGCGATCGCGGTCCTACGTGTCACACCTCTTGCGGCGCTGGTCGCGCTCGTCGTGCTGCTCGCCGCCCAGCTCGTGTGGTTTGCCCTGGCGGAAGCCCGCCGTTCTAGGCGGCCGTCGCCTTCGCCATCTCCGAGTTGAAGGTATCGATCAGCGGCCGGTAGAAACCGCGAATCGCCTGGTTGATGTTGTCGAAGTTGTAAGCACTGATCTTGTCCGCGGTCGCGGTCGCGGTCGCGGTCGCGGCTGTGATCCCATCACGATTGTGGGACAGGATCGCCTCGAAGAGCTTGCCGAAGTCCGCCGCGACGACCTGCAAATCCACCATCAGGTCGTGAACCTGCGCCGGCAGCCCGGGTGCGTTCGACAGCTGGAGAGCGTGCTCGACATGAGCTTTCATGGCGTCCACCCTCATCTTTGCGCCGGAGAAGTCGCCGCTGTCGGCCAGCGTCTGCATGGCCTCCACGTCGACGAAGATATCGAAGTACGCCTGCAGAAACTCTCCATCCTGCACGTAGTCGCCGGCGATCGTCTTGGCGGTCGAAAGAGCCCTGCGCGCGTGGTCGATACGGCCCACCTCGCGCTTCAGCAACTGCTGGCTGAGCATGGTGATCCATGCTTGGTCGGCGAGACGCGTCCTCGCGGTGACCAGTGCCCTGTCGTCCCTGTCCACCGTTCCGCCCACCGCCTTCCAGTTGGTGACGAACTGATCGCTCAGGATGCGGGCCTTCTTGGGATCGAAGGTGTTGGCGCTGCTAAGAGAGTTGAACTGCGAATCGATTTGCTGGAACGTACTGTTGAGGTTGTTTTGATTGGTGATCACTGCATTCAAGCTCTTGTCCGCGATCGCGACCCGCGTTGACGCGAAGGCGTAGCCGGCGATGGCATACCCGATGATTCCGATCACGATGATCAGGATCACCACGATCGCGATGATGGTGCTTCGCAGCGGGCGTATCACTTCGTGAGCATACTGGTCCTCCCACGGACCCTGGACGCGCGGGTGGCGGCCCTGCCCAAGGTCAAACCCGCCGATGTTAAGAACCTGAGCAAGCTCGGCATCGAAACGATTCGCGACCTTCTGCTAACGCTCCCGTTCGGATGGGAGTCATTCGGCGAGCCGGCCGCAATTTCCTCACTTTCCCCTGGTCAGCAGGCGACGGTGATGGGCACTGTTGTCTCGATCGCTCCCAAGATCACGCGATTCAAGAAGATGCGGCTCACGGAGGCGACCATCCGCGACGACAGCGGGGAAGGCATTCGAGTTGCGTGGTTCAATCAGCCGTTCGTCGCCAAGCAGCTCCACAAAGGTGATTACGTCACCATCGCCGGCCTGGTCAAGAGCGGCTTCGGAGGCAGGGTCGAAATGCAGAACCCGCATTTCGAACGACTTGAGGACCGCGAAGGGGCACTGCCGTCGCGCGTTGGTGGACTGATGCCGAAGTACCACCTGGTCGCGGGACTCAGCTCCAAGAAAATTGGCGGCTGGGTCGACGCGGCTCTGCCGCTGGCGGGGCAATTGGACGACGTGCTCCCCGACGACTTACGGGAGAGGCACCATCTGCTTCGCGTTGAGGACGCCGTCCGTTGGGGACATGTTCCTCAATCGGAGTCGGAGTGGAGCGAGGCGCGACGGCGGATGGCGTTCGCCGAGCTGTTTGAGCTGCAGGCGGCCTTCGCGCTTATGCGGGCGAAAATCGCCGCTGAGCCGGCCACGCCGATTCCTTACCGGCAAGAAGTCGGAGATGCGTTCAAGTCCGGCCTTGGTTTCGAATTGACAGACGCGCAGCGGCGCTCCACACGGGATGCGTTCCGCGACATGCAGGGGCCGCTGCCGATGAACCGGCTGCTCAATGGCGACGTCGGCTCGGGTAAGACCGCCGTCGCGGCGGCCTGCGTCGCGATGGCGCACGCGGCGGGCCTCCAGTCGGTGGTCATGGCTCCGACCGAGATCCTGGCCCGGCAGCACCTACGCCGCTTCCGCGAGTACCTGGAAGCAACCTTCGCCGACCTCAAGGTTGAGCTTCTTGTTAGTGGCCTCGGTGCTGCCGAGCATCGACGGGTGCGCACTGCGGCGGCCTCCGGTCATTGCGCACTCGTGGTCGGGACACACGCCCTCATCGAAGAGAATGTTGAGTTTGCAAACCTCGGCCTCGCGATCGTCGACGAGCAGCATCGCTTCGGTACGCGGCAGCGTGAGCTGCTTCGCGGCAAAGGGCACGGCCGGCCGCATTTCCTTGCCATGACCGCGACGCCGATTCCCCGTACCCTCGCGCTGGCGCAGTACGGCGAGATGTCCGTATCGACGATTGATGAGCAGCCCCCTGGCCGAAAGCCGGTCCAGACTGAAGTGATCCAGCCCGATCAAAGGCATCGTGCATACGAGCTCGTACGGCAAGAGATCGCCGCAAGGCACCAGGCATTCATCATCTGCCCCTTGATCGAGGAATCTGAGACCCTGTCCGTTCGCTCGGCAACTGCCGAGTTTGAGCGCTTGAAGAAGGATGTATTTCCGGGGCTCCAGATGGATCTGGTCCATGGCCGGCTCAAGGGGAAGGAAGCGGTGATGCAGCGCTTCGTCTCCGGCGAGACTCAGGTGCTGGTCGCGACCGCGGTCGTCGAGGTGGGCGTTGACGTTCCCAACGCCAGCGTGATGATGATCGAGGGCGCTGATCGGTTCGGTCTGGCCCAGCTGCATCAGTTTCGGGGTCGCGTTGGGCGAGGTGCCGTACAGAGCCATTGCCTACTGCTGGCGGATGATCCCTCGGAGGGTGCGCTGGAGCGACTCGAACTGGTTGCGCGTGTCCACGATGGGTTTGCGCTCGCCAGGGAAGACATGAATCGCCGCGGAATCGGTGAGCTGATGGGACCCCGGCAACATGGACTGAGTGACCAAGCCATGGAGTCGCTGCGGCAACCGAAACTCCTGGATGAGGTGCGGGAAGAGGTCGTGCAGCTCATGGCGACAGATCCTGGATTCAGTCAGCATCCTGCCCTTAAGGCCGCGGCGGCCAGACGCGAGGAACAGATGTCGATCAGCTGACAGGCGGAGGCGAGTAAGCAGCCGTCATCATCCCGAAGTACGTCGGCGCCTCGTACGAGATGAGCCTGCCGCTCCAGCCTTTCGTGGCGCCGTGCAGCATCAGCATCTGCCACCAACTGTCCGCCTTGGCCTGCTCGACCATCTCCTCGCCGATGTCGATGAGCCCGGCGAGGTTGCCCGACCTGACCAGATCGCAGACCAGCGCGTCATATTTCGCGGCGCTGGAGTGGAATCCGTAAGGACCGCCCTCCACGTGCGCGTGGCCATGGTCGGCGCTTGCGATGAACGCGACTCGTAGCCCTGACCTGGCCGCCGCCTCGGCAATCGCCGCGCCGGCATCGATGTGCGCCGACGCGGGAAGGTCGCGCGCCGGGGTGACGACCAGCAGCGGCACCGGCGGATCGTTCCGTCCGCCCATGAACCACAGCGGGATGAGCACGCCCCAGTCCATCGGAGCGACTGCAGACAACGGATCATTGCCGCCGAAGCTCACCCCGACAGAAGGCACGCCGGCCGATACTAGCGACTCGAGCACCAGCCACGCGAGTTCCGTCGCCGCGGGAACATCGAGGGCGATCGAAGGTGGAGCGCCGACGAGGCGGCCGGCCACGCGCCCGGCGACGAGGACGCCCATCGCGTTTCCGATGTGGACGTTGTGCGGCGTCGCGACCACCACGGCCTCAGGCCGCGCGGCCGCGAAAAGGCGCCCGAGCTCCTCCATGCCCGCGCGGGTCGACACGGCCAGCGACGCCTCATCTGGAGAGCACGCCTCGGCGATCGCCAGCCCGCCATGGGGGGCTATCGCCCCGAAGACCAACCCCACGCGCCGATACTAGCCGTCTATGGATTCCACTTCGGAACCTCTCTCGCCGCTTCGGTTGACGGAGTACAGCCACGGGGCTGGTTGAGCCTGCAAGCTCAGCCCGGTGGAGCTAGGGCAGGTACTGGGGGCGCTGCCCCCGATCGTCGACCCGAACGTGATGGTCGCCACGGCCGGCCGCGATGACGCGGCGGTCTATCGAATGGCGCCCGACCGCGCGCTCGTCGCGACGGTTGATTTCTTCACGCCCATCGTCGACGACCCCGGCGATTTCGGCGCGATCGCCGCGGCGAACTCGTTGAGCGATGTCTACGCGATGGGCGCGCGGCCGATGTTCGCGCTCGGCATCACCGCATTCCCTCGCGACAAGCTCGGCACTGGCATGCTGGAGAAGATCGTTGCGGGTGGAGCGGCCAAGATGGCCGAGGCAGGCATCGCCGTCGTCGGTGGGCATTCGGTTGACGACGCGGAACCGAAGTTCGGATACACAGTCATCGGCGAGGTCCACCCAGACCACGTGATCGGCAACGATGGCGCGCATCCAGGCGACGTCCTCTTCCTGACCAAGCCGTTGGGCTCCGGCCTCGTCGCGACCGCGATCAAGCGCGGACTCTGCCCGCCGGCACTCGAGCGCGAGGCGATCGCCGTGATGTCCGAGCTCAACCGCGCGGCGTCCGAGGCGATGGTCGCCGCCGGCGCGACTGCCGCCACCGACGTGACGGGCTACGGCTTGATCGGTCATCTCGCGAATA
>JALYSJ010000153.1 GCA_030854855.1 Candidatus Dormiibacterota bacterium | reverse complement strand
TGGCGCATCCGACGGCGAGATGTTCCCCTCGATGGTGCCGGCGATTATCAGCACCGGCGCCAGGCCGAGCAGCAGCGTGATAGCGCGTCGCCCCGCGATCACCAATGCGTCCGAACGCTTGCGATTGCCGGGCGAGATGAGCGCCCAACCCATCATCAACCCGCCAGCACCCATGGCGACAACAATCGACAGCTCGAGCACTCCGTGCGCGATCACGAAATCGAAGAGGCCGCCACTGATCCCAAAGGCCTGGGTCAGCCCGAACAGCCCGCCAAGCGAGATGCCGTTGGAGATCATCACCCACATCACCGGCAGGCCGAAGACGATGCCCAGGCCGAAAGCGAGCATCGAAACCCAGATGTTGTTGATCATGATCAGCCCTCCAGCCTCGACGCGGGCATCGGATGGGATGTGAGTCCACAGCTCATGGCGATGCACCATGTCGATCAGCTTCGGCGAGGCGATTGCGTAAGCGGCGTCGGGGTTGGCCAGGACGACGAAGTAGCTCACGATCGCGGGAATGAACATCAGGGCTCCCGCTGCGAGTAGGTACGGGGCCGCCTCGCGATAGGTGCGCGGAAGGGTTTCCGTGTAGAAAGCGCGAATCCGCCGCCACACGTCCCCGCCGCGGCGGTACACGGTGCCATGGCCGCGTGCCACCAGTCCGTTGAGATAGCGATGGACCGGCTGCCCCGGCCAGTCGCGCTGCGCCCGCGCGAGGTCGGCGGTGGCGCGCCGGTAGAGAGCCGCCATCGTCAGCACCTGCGCAGGCGCAAGGCTATTGAGCTGGCCGTCTCCCGCCCGCGACAGCAGATCCTCGAGCCGGTTCCAGTCGTCACGCCGAAGGCCTACGAAATCCTCAGCTCTCAATTACCAACCACTTGAACTACCAATTGTTTTGCCACTTGCAGGGCCAAAATTACCTGACATGCAACCGCTGCCGGACAGCGATCTGGTCGTTTCCACCCCTGAGCGCGTTTCGTTCGATTACCAGGTGGCCGGACTTGGCACGCGTGCTATCGCGCAGCTCCTCGACCTGCTCATCTTGATTTGCGTGCTGATCGCCGTCTTCATCGTCGCCAGCGCCGCTTCGGTCCTCGGCACCGGCACCGCGATCTTGATCTTGGCCATCGGCGCCTTTGTTGTGATCTTCGGCTATTTCTGGCTTAGCGAAGCGCTCTGGTCCGGTCAGACGATCGGCAAGAAGGCGTTCCGCCTCCGCGCGGTCGGCGATCGCGGCGAGCCGTTGACATTCGTGCAGGCCGCGATTCGCAACATCGTGCGGATCATCGACTTTCTGCCATATGGCTATGGCGTGGGCCTGATCGTGCTGTTTGCCCACGGCAAGGGCAAGCGTCTCGGCGACCTCGCGGCGGGAACCATCGTGGTCAAGGATTCGGATTACGTCTGGCTCTGGCAGCTGCAAGGACCCAGACCGACATCGCCGCCAGGCGCGGCGTCGCCTCCGCCGGAAACGTACGCCGCGGTCTCGCCGGCCGAGCTCGCTCTGCGCCGGCTCGATCCTGAGCTCCGCCGCTTTGTCAGCTCCTACGCGAGAAGGCGGCATGAGCTCTCGCTCGAGGTCAGGGTCCAGCTGGCTAGCCAGGTTCAGCACAGTCTTCGCAGCGCCGTTCCCGACCTCTTCGCCCAGACCGGCCCGCTAGCCGCGCTCGACCACCTGGCGGACCTGGAACGCCAGTAAAACGGACGCCGCCCCGGGGGTAGTCAGGGCGGCGCCTTTGCGCTTCAAGGAGCCGGGGATAGTCCGTTCCTCTCAGAAACAAAACGACGGAGCGCGGTAAAAGGCTACGCGCCCACTTGTAAATACCCCCGATGGGTGGGAGAGTAGTCCCTCCCTCAATGCCCAAATCAACTATCACTTTCGTGTGCACCGAATGCGGCGGCGAGAGCCTGCGCTGGTCCGGCCAGTGCCCGCACTGCAACGCCTGGAACACCCTGCAGGAATTCCAAGTTCGCAAGCCGGCCGCCGGCCGAGCTGCGAAAGGGGCCGGGCGCGGGCCGGTCGGCGGCTCGAAACCGGTCGCCCTTAGCGAGATCGCGAGTGACGGCGCGCCGCGCCGCCCGCTTCGCTGGAATGAGATGAACCGAGTCCTGGGCGGCGGCATAGTGCCCGGGAGCCTGGTCCTCGTCGGCGGCGAACCGGGCGTCGGCAAGTCGACCCTGCTGATGCATGCAGCCGCGCAGGTTGCCCAGCAAGGCGGGCGGGTGCTCTACGTCTCGGGCGAGGAGTCCGCCCAGCAGGTCCGCATGCGGGCGCAGCGGCTGGGCGCCCTGGCGACGGGCATCTTCCTTCTGGCCGAGAACGATCTCGACGCGATCTGCGACGCGATCACCGCAGACCCCCCTCTGCTCGCGATCATCGATTCGATCCAGACCGTGACCGACGCCGGCTTCGAAGGCAGCGCCGGGAGCGTGACGCAGGTCCGTGAGTCCGCCGCCCGCCTGATGCGGCTCGCCAAGGAGGTTGGGGTTCCGATCTTCCTCGTCGGGCACGTGACCAAAGACGGTTCGATCGCCGGACCGAGGGTCCTGGAGCATATCGTTGACACCGTGCTGTACCTGGAGGGCGACCGGCGGCAGGAGCTTCGCATCCTGCGCGCGATGAAAAACCGATTCGGGTCGGCCGAGGAGATCGGGGTCTTCGCCATGGGCGAAGGTGGTCTCGAGGAGGTCCCGGACCCCTCGGCCGCCCTGCTCGGCGCGGCCGTCACGTCGTCGCCGGGCACCGCGATCGTGGCTGCGCTCGAGGGGACTCGGCCCTTGCTTGTCGAGATCCAGAGCCTGGTCAACCAAAACGACAACAGCATGGTGCGGCGGATCGCCAACGGCATCGACATCAACCGCCTTCACATGATCGTGGCGGTGCTGGAAAAGCGTCTCGAGTACAAGTTCGGCAAATCCGACATATTCGTCAGCGTCGCGGGCGGCATCCGGGTGACGGAGCCGGCCGCCGATCTCGGTCTTGCCCTGTCGATCGTCAGCAACCAGAACAACAGGCCACTGCCAGACGGCCTTGTTGTAATCGGTGAGCTGGGGTTGACGGGTGAGGTGCGCCGTGTGGGTCAGCTCGAGCGCCGCCTTCAAGAGGCGGCACGGCACGGGCTCACGCGGGCATTGATTCCGGCCGGCGCGAAAGCCGGTCGGCCGTCCGGCCTCGAGGTGATCGAGGTCCGGACCTTGGCGGAGGCTGCCTCCGCCGCGTTTTCTACACCTATGAGGTCTGGCGCATTCATCAGGGGGGCCGGAGTATCGGTCTCCTGAGGAGGTAACCCGTGAAGCGTTCCGAGCGTCTCGCCCGATGGTTGGGTGC
>JALYSJ010000081.1 GCA_030854855.1 Candidatus Dormiibacterota bacterium | reverse complement strand
GATCCACTCGCCGTCGCGGAAACGCAGGATCGCTTTGCGAGCCTGGCTCTTGTCGCCCGGATCGGCTTCAAGGTTGGGGTCATCGACCGAGCCGAAAACCACGTATTTGATGTCGCGCGCGGGAATCCAGCGCGGTCGATCGGCGTCGGGCGGGTTGAAGATCGGATAGCCGTCCGGGCTGAGATTTCGCGAATCCGATTCGCCCTCTTCGAGGCCTCCGTCGAGGCGGTGCACCGTGACCTTGAAGCGCGCCTCCCGCGGTGCGGGTGCGCCGTTTGACGCCGGAGCCGGCCTGTCAGTCTCCCTGCGGGCAGGAGTGCCTTCGGGAATCTCGGGCGAGGTTGTGAGCACCTCGCTCATGGGACGGGCTCCGATGGCGTGGATGAGTTCACGGCAACTTGACGGATGCTAGCACCGGGTCCCTTCCCCCCCATCCCATTTATCAGCCGAACCTTTCGGGCGGCCGCCGCCTGTCCAGGACCCACTTGGAACCGGGCATTCGTTTGGCAACTCCCTTCACCTCGGCGGCGCGAGAGGCCAGCGCCGCGGCGCTCGTGTACCGGCCGGGTTCCGCGATCACGATGCCGATCGACAACGAGACCAAGGGCGTGCGCAGGCTGTTGCCGTTGCGCTCCTCGGACTCGATCCATCCGCGGTCCCTGTCCTGCGGGTCGTACAGGGCAGGCATCGCATCGTCGAACCTCTTGGTGATCTCAGCCGCGATCGACTCCGCAATCGCTGGGTCGGTCAGGATCACGAAGTCGTCGCCACCGACGTGGCCCGCGAAATGCCGAGGCGAATAGCTGCTCTCGAGGACCTCGAGGATGATCGTGGCCAGCGTCTTGATCACGTCGTCGCCCCGCAAGAACCCGTAGTGGTCGTTGTAGCTCTTGAAGGAGTCGATGTCGGGGTACAGGCAGGCGAAGCGCTCACCATCGGCGAGGCGGAGGGCCATCTCGCGCAGGATGTCGCTGTTGCCGCTCATCCCCGTCAGCGGATTGAGATCGCGCGTTGCGGTCGAGCGGCTCATCACCGCGCGCAGCCGCGCGACCAGCTCCTCGGGGATGAAAGGCTTGGTCACGTAGTCGTCCGCGCCGGCGAGCAGGTGCTCGACCTTGTCTTTCAACGAGCTGCGCACGGTCAGGAACACCACGGGTATGAGGCGGGTTCGGAAGTCGCGGCGGATCTCGGCCAGGATCTGATCCCCTGTCGTATCACCAAGCATCAGGTCGAGCAGGATGATGTCGGGCCGCCACTCCACCGCGGCGCTGTGGGCCGAGTGGCCGTTGTCGATCGAAACGCATTCGAATCCGGCTCGTTCCAGGACACGCCTGAGGAGCCGGAGGATCTGCTCATCGTCATCGACCACGAGGACGACCTCGCGATGTGTTAGTGGAACGCGGGTGGTCGCCTCCTTCTCGGAACCGACTTTTCTGGCTACGCTCAAGCGGTGCTCGCGGGCGGGGATTCGAGGGTGGGTTCGGGCGTGTGGAGCAGCCGCCTGCGGAGCGTGTCGGTCAAAGCGATCGCGCGCTCCGCGGCAGTGCGAACCTCGACGATGTCTGCGCGCACCGCTGCGGGATCGTCGGTCTCTTCGGCGATCAGCTCGCTGTAGTTGACGATCACCGCAAGCATGTTGCGGAAGTCGTGGATCAGAACGCGGTTGGCTTGCTCGGAGTTCTCGTCGACGTCGCTCAAAGCTTTTTCACCAGCACCCATTTGTTGGCCTCACCATCGCGTTGGTACACAAGCTCATCGAGCAGCCACCTGGCCAATGGGAGGCCGCGTCCAGCCTCGCTCGATGGGTCTGGCATCTCGCGGGTGAGGAAGTCAGTGACGGCCGGGCCGCGATCGACCAGCGTCGCGCGCGCGGTCGCATATTCGAGACGAAGGTCGTATTCGACAGGTGGGCCTGCGTGGTTGGGGCGCCCGTGGGTGAGTACGTTGGCGCCAATCTCAGCGAGCGCGATCTCGAAGTGCATGATGTTCACGTCGTCCTGGCCGCGACCGGCCGCGTCGCGCATGCGTTGAACTGACTCATGAAGCGTCTCCAATCCTGCATCTAGTTGGCTGAACGTTGCATGGAACTCAAACGGTCCCGTAGGAGTCAACGATCAGAAGCCAGTGAGGGCTTCCTCGACTGTGGCGAAGTAAGGGAACACTCGATCCAGGGTGGTCAATTCGAGAACCACTCGGACCTGCTGGTTGGGGGCGGCGAGCCGGAGATCGCCCTGGGAGCTGCGGATCTGCTTCAGAGCGGCGATCACCGAACCGAGGCCGGTGCTGTCAACGAAGCTGACCCCTTCCAGGTCGAGAACGACACGGGGCGGCCCATTCTTGAGCGCCTCGCTGATCGCCTCCTTCAATGCGGGAGCCCCGGCGACGTCGAGGCGTCCGGTTGGAGCGACAACAGTCACTCCGTTGTCGACCTGCCGGGTTTGAACATCGAAAGCCATGAGGATGTGACTATATGGCACAAGGTCACTACTTGAGCCTCTTACACTGCTGAGCGTGAACTCGGCCGCTCCAGGTCTGGAGCGCCTCCTGATTGTCGACGACGAGGAGGCGCTGGCCAAGCTCATGCAGCGAACTCTGCGCAGTCGCGGGTACGAATCGGATCTCGCGCTCACCGCCGCTCAGGCGAGGCAGCTCTTTGAAGCCAACGACTATGCGCTAGCGCTGCTCGACGTGCGCCTGCCGGACGAATCGGGCTATGGGCTGCTCCAGGAGCTGCGGGCCAAGCGCCCGGACACCGCTGTCGTGATGATCTCGGGCGTCGACGACCCCGAGCTTGGCAAGGCAGCGCTCCAGCACGGCGCTTACGCATACCTCGTCAAGCCCGTCGGCGCGACCCAGCTTTACCTGATGGCTGTCAACACCCTGCAGCGGCGCAGCCTCGAGCTGGACCATCACGCCAACCTCCAGCGGCTGGAGGCGATGCTCGACGAGCGGGCCGACCAGATGCGCCGAGCGGTGGAGCTTCAGGCCGGAATGCTGCCGCACTCGCCGTTGACGGGTAGTGGGTTCGAGCTGGCCGCCCACTTCGTGGCCTCGAAGGAAATCAGCGGCGACTTCTATGACTGGTATCTGCAGGACTCGGGCGAGGTGGTCTTCACGCTTGGCGACGTCATGGGCAAGGGCTTGCCCGCCGCTCTCATGATGGCCACCGCGCGAGCGGCGCTTCGAGGCTCAGCCGGCGTTACGCGCCTCGACACCGCCTTCATGCGCGCGGCGGGGGTGATGGCTGCGGCCCTAGCCGTGAACCACGCGTACGTGACGGTTTTTCAGGGTTCTTTCGTGCCGCGAACCGGAGAGCTGCGTTACGTCGATGCTGGACACGGGCACGCCCGCCTGGTGCGCGGCACTACTGGTCAGGAGCTGTTGCCGCTGCGCAGCGCGCCGATCGGCATCTTTCCCGACCCCGAGTTTGCGGTGGGGCTCGTGACCATGAAGCCGGGCGACACGCTGGTGGTCTTCTCCGATGGGCTGCTCGACCTGCTGCCCGATCTTGCGACCAAAGAGGTTCAGCTTCCCTTCGAGGCGCGGCGTGCGGGTAGCGCGCAGGAGATGGTCGACATCCTGGGGCGCGGGTCGAGAGGTAAAGAGCTGTTCGACGACGTGACGGTAGTGGCGCTCAGGCGGGTCTAGAAAAGAGCCCTAGTCTTCTTCTCGGATGGGGGAGGGAGCGCTGCTCTTGCTCAGCCACCGGCCAAGGACCGCTGCGACGATGTGCAGCCTGACCGGCTTGGAGATGTAGTCGTCCATGCCTGCGGCGAGGCAGCGCTCGCGGTCGCCTGACAGCGCATCGGCGGTCATCGCAACGATCGGGAGATGCCTGCGCGACATCTCCGCTTTCCTGATCAGCTTCGTCGCCTCGTATCCGTCCATTTCCGGCATCTGGCAATCCATCAGCACAGCGTCGAACGGGATCTGCTCGACCATCCTCACCGCCTCAGCGCCGTTGGGCGCGACGTCGACGCGATAGCCAAGGCGTTCGACCAGCCGGACAGTGAGCTTCAGGTTGGCGGCGTTGTCCTCGACGACCAGAACGCGTGCTGACTGGCGCAAGCGATTCGGCGCTGCCAGCTCGATCTGAGCAGCCTGCCGCTCGGCGCGAGAGGATCGCGCGGCGAGGAGCGTGTGGAGCACATCGAACAGCTGCGACGGGCGAACGGGCTTGACAAGCTCCGCGTCGACGCCCGGCACGGCGACCTCAGAACGGCCGGCCGAAGTCAGAAGGATGACAACGGTTTCCTTCAGCGTCGTGTCGGTGCGAATCTCCGATGTGACCGCGGCCCCGTCCATTGCGGGCATCATCATGTCGACGATCGCAACGTCGAAGGCGTCGTCGCCTCGCGCTGCGAAACGCATCTCCCGGAGTGCGTCGGGGCCGCTCTCGAAGCTCCTTTCGCGCATGCCCCACGAGCCCAGGTAGCGCTCGAGAATGGTGCGGTTGGTCCGGTTGTCATCGACAACGGCGACGAAAGTGCCCGCAAGACTGACCTGCGGCGCCGCATCGGCCTCTCCCTTGGCGTCGCGAAACAGAGCGGTGAACCAGAACTTGCTGCCTCCTCCTTTTTCACTTTCGACGCCGATCTCGCCGCCCATCAGCTGCGTGAGCATGCGGGCGATGGCAAGGCCGAGCCCTGCCCCACCATGCATGCGCGTCGTCGAGCTGTCGATCTGCGAATACGTGGAAAAGACGCGAGCCTGCTCCTCCTTGCTCAGGCCGATGCCAGTGTCGGAGACCTCGAACTGGATCGCCACACCTGGGCCACTGCTGGTGCGCCGGCTCAGGCGCATGACGACCTCGCCGGTATTCGTGAACTTGATGGCGTTGGCGAGCAGGTTGACGAGAACCTGCCGCAGCCGGCCGGGATCGCCGATGACCACCTCAGGAACGTCCGACGCGACGTCGAGGACCAGCTCGATGCCCTTGTTGGCCGCCGCCTCCGCGAACAGCTCAACCGCCTCTTCGCTCACATGCTTGAGGCTGAAATCGATCGTCTCGAGCCTCACGCGCCCGGCCTCGATCTTCGAGAAGTCGAGGATGTCGTTGATGATCTGGAGCAGGGCTTCACCCGAGCCTCGCACCGTCTCGACGTACTCACGTTGCTCGGCGGTGAGCTCGGTATCGAGCAGCAGCCCGGTCATGCCGATCACGCCGTTCATCGGAGTCCGGATCTCGTGGCTCATGGTGGCGAGGAACTCGGATTTCATGCGCGTCAGCTCCTGCAGCTCCTGGTTGCGCTGCGAGAGGTCGGACAGCAGCTCTGACTTGGCGGTTTCCGCAGCCTCAGTCGCGGAGCGGTGGTGCTCGAGCTGGATGACGACGCGGCGGACGAGGATGCCGAACGCGATGAGGAGCAGCGCTTCGAGCAGCGCGTGTGCGGGGTCTCCGGCGGCGGGGTTGACGACCGTCACCAGGATCAGGTCGGCGACGGCGAGCGCCGCTCCGATCGTGAACTCCATCGTCGAGTAGTAGAGGGCGAGGAAGATCAGGGGCAGGAGAACGAACGGAAAGGCGCGTGTGATGCTCAGCCCGAACTGCACCTCGAGGGCGAAGGCGACGGCCAGGCTGCCGATAGGCGGGATGGCGTGCAGGTACCTGGGGATGCGGCCCCAGGGCAGCAGCACCAGCGAGCTGGCGAGTGCGGTCAGGACAAGGGAGGTCGCGAACCCAAACTCCGATCCCACCCAGAGCGGAGAGAGCGCCATGGCAAACCCGACCACGACGGGCAAGGCGGTGACGACTCCGCCGCGGGCGGGGGTGTCGATCCGCGCCAGCGGCACGACCACCAGCAGGATTGCGATCACCGCCGCGCCGGCGAGCACGGGCGAGGCGATGACCACCGAGTATCCGTGGAGGCTGACCAGGCCGACGATGGCGAGACCCAGGAACGGATAGACGCGACGGCTGAGTCCTTCGGCTTGCAGGGGCGTGTTAAGTGCGTTCAATCTAGAGGCGGCGGCTAGAGCTTAAACACTTAACACTTAAGAGGGGTCGAACGTAAAAGTCCGCGGCTACACTTTGGAACCTGCGCACCTTCCATCCCGCCAGGGGGGGCGAGGTTCCAGGGGTGTCGCCAGGATCCCATCCACGGAGCGAGGGGTCGCTTTGGATTGGGCGACTGGTGCGTCGCGCGATGCCCTTTGCTGCCATCGCCGCCGTTTATGCCGTCCAGGCTGCCGCCGGAGCGGGGCCGGTACTCGTGTTCCCGCTGTACCTCACGATCATCCTGCTGACGGCCCTCCAGCTGAGCCGCACCGAATCGTTCGCGACAGCTGGACTTTCCGCGATCGCGATCCTCATCCCCTCGTTGGTGAGGGGCGACCAGCCTGGCGACCTGGCTCCCGCGCTGCTGCTCGCTGTGGTTTTGCTTGTCTCCGCCCTCGCGATCACCGAGGTGGTGCGCCACGTGCGCCAGACGGCGACTGAAGCTCAGCGGAGGACGGACGAGGTCGCGGCCAATGAAGAGCGACTGCGCCTGATGCTCGAAGCGGCGCTGGTGGGATTGGCGCTGGTCGACGCCGACGGCAGGTGGCACCAGGTCAACGACAGGCTGGGGGAGATCCTGGGTCGAAGCCGCGACGAGCTCCCTCATCTGACTCTCCAGGACGTGACGGCCGAGACCGATCGCCCGGTTCTCGGTGAGGCGCTCGCCCTGTTGCGTGGCGGCGATATCGTCCGCTGGGAAGCCGAGCTCAACCAAGTACGAGGCGACGGCACTCGCGTGCCGGTCGCCGTGGCGATCTCCGCGGCGCCAGGGCGCACGGCCGAAGAGCCGCTGCTTCTGGTTCAGGAGACCGACATCTCAGCCCGGAAGCGCCTGGACGGCCTGCGCGATTGTCTCGTTGCCTTGCGGCATGTGATCGTCAGCGGATTGACCTGGGAGCAGGCGGTGCCGCAGCTGCTCGGCGGTCTGTGCGCCTACCTCGACTGGGACCTTGCCCAGTTCTGGCTCGCCGACCATGACCATCAGGCCCTGCGCGTCCGCCATTACTGGCATCGCGAGGCCACTGCCTTCGAGAAGTTTCGGGAGGAGAGCCGGACGATAGCGATACCGATAGGTTTGGGGTTGCTAGGCCGCGTCTGGCAGTCCGGCGTGGTGGCCGCTGTCGAAGATCTGTCCAGGGAGAGCGATTACACCGGCTCCGACATTGCGCGGGCCGCCGGCGCGAAGTCAGTCCTCGCGTTTCCCGTCATCGAGGGCGGCGTCGTGATCGGCGTGATCGAGCTCCTTGCAGCTCACCTGCGCAATGTTCAAGACGACGAGGTGACCATGCTGACGACGGCCGGCGTGGAAATCGGCCAGTTCATCCGCCGCTCCGACATCGCGCAGGCGCTCCGGCGCAGCGAGGCGGACCACCGGGCGATCTTTGAACGATCGCCGATCGGCATCGTGCGCGTGAGCAGTGATGGCGACCTCGTCGAGTCGAACCCCGCGGTGCTAAGCATGCTCGGGTACGACTACGACACCTTGCGGGGTAACGAGTGGCCAGACCTGCTGCGGGCGTATGACCAGGCGGCCGCACGCCAGCGACACGCCCCGCTTCTCGCCGGGATCAGCACTGGGGCCAGTGTGCAGGTCCGGGCCGCGACCGCCACCGGAAAGTGGCTGTGGCTGCAGCTGACAGCGACCTCGATTCCTGACTCGAGCGGGCGGCCCGAGCACGTGCTGGTGATGATCGAAGACGTCACCACGGTCCGGGAGACTTCGGACCAGCTCGCCGAAGCGCTCGAGTCGCAGCGCAGCGCGAACGCGAACCTGGAGAAGCTCGACCAGACGAAGACCGAGTTCCTTTCCATCGTGAGCCACGAGTTCCGGACCGCGCTGACGGGCATCCAGGGCTTCAGCGAGCTCATCCGCGACGGCGGTCTGGAGCCCGACGAGGTGCGGGCGTACGGCGGCTACGTATTCAATGATGCGGACCGCATCAACCGGCTGATCGGCGACATGCTCGACCTCGACAGGATGGAGTCTGGCCGCATGAGTATGCGCAGCGGCGACGTGGACATCAACGAAGTTCTCACCGAGGCCATCGCAAGGGCGGGCACCGGGGCGGCCAATGTCGAGTTCAAGGCCGACTTCGACCCCCGACTTCCCATCGTCGCCGGCGACCGCGACAGGCTGATCCAGGTGGTCAGCAACCTGGTCAACAACGCCGTCAAATACTCACCAGAAGGCGGCACGGTGACACTTTCCACCCGAGGCGAGGGCGGCTTCGCCCTGGTGAGCGTGACCGACACCGGGCTCGGCATTCCGCCGGACGAGATCGGGCATGTATTCGAGCGTTTCCGCCGTGTCCGCAGCGGACCGGCGCAATCGATTCCCGGGACTGGACTGGGCCTCACGATCGTTAAGCAGATCGTCGAGATGCATGGCGGCAAGATCTGGGTGGAGAGCGCGGTCGGGCACGGGTCTGCATTCCACTTCACCATTCCTCTGGCGGTCGAGGACGCGACGCCACCGCAGCGCCAGGATGCCTGACGGTGCCGCCGCTGCCGGTCAAGGACCCTTCACGGTGCTCGTGGCGGATGACAACGACGTGGCCCAGCGCCTGTGCAAGCGGGTGCTCGAGAAGGCGGGCTACACCGTGATCATCGCCACGGATGGCCTGCAGGCGGTTGAGGTCGCTCTCAGCCAGCGCCCCTCGATGATCCTCATGGACGTCGCGATGCCGGGGATCGACGGCCTCGAGGCGATGCGAAGGATCAAGGCCGAGGTCCCGACGATGCCCATCGTCATCGCGAGCGCGCATTCAATGGCGAGCGACACCGATCGCTTTATTGCCGCGGGTGCCGACAAGGTGCTCAGCAAACCCTTCCGGCTCGCGGATCTCGTCGCGATCGTCGCGAAGTTCGCGTCCGAGCGCAAGTGAAAGACCTCACAGGCACCAGGCTCGGCCAGTACGAAGTCGTCGAGCGCCTTGGCGGCGGCGGGATGGCGGTCGTCTATCGCGCTGTGCAGCAGCCGCTCGGCCGCGAGGTCGCGCTGAAAGCCCTGTCATCCGAGCTGTTCCAGGATGAAGGCTTCGTCAAGAGGTTTGAGACCGAAGCGAAGACGCTGGCGAAGCTCGACCACCCCAACATCCTTCCTATCTATGACTTCGAGCTGAACGAGGGCGTCGCGTATCTCACGATGCCGCTGATCCGAGGCGGCACGCTGAGGGACATCCTGAACCGCGGGCCGCTCGACACGCTGACCGCCTGGCGATACCTGAGGGAGATCGGCGACGGCTTGCAGCACGCGCACGACGCCGGCATCGTCCATCGCGACCTCAAGCCGACCAACGTCCTGATCCATGCCGATGGCCGGGCGATGCTGGCCGACTTCGGTCTGGCGCGCGGTGCGGGCCAGCCGACGCACCTGACCACGATCGGCCTCGCCATCGGCACGCCGGGCTACATGGCGCCGGAGCAGGTGATGGGCCACGACACTGACAAGCGGGCCGACATCTACGCGATGGGCGTATTGACGTTCGAGATGCTGACCGGCCGGCTCCCGTTCATCGGCTCGAACCGGATGGAGGTGGCCTACTCCACGGTCAATGCCCCGATCCCTTCGGCGGTGAAGCTGAACGCGGCGCTGCCCGACGAGCTCGATCAGCTGCTCGCCCAGGTTCTCGCGAAGGACCCGGGGCAGCGGCCTCAGACGGTGCGCGACCTGCTGGCTCAGATGGCCCGCCTGCCGCAGCGCCGCCAGCCGGCCGCGACTCCGCCGGTCGCCGTCTCGGCGGGCAGTGTGGCGCCGGCGCCTCCATCGCGCCCCGGTCTCCCGCACGATCCGCCGACCGCGGCCAACATGCGGGTGTTGGCGCCGGCAGTGCCTTCGTCGCGAACGCTGCCATCCACTCTGCAGGGTTCGCCAATTCCGACTCCCACCGCGGTCGGCGGCTCTGCCATCAGGACCCTGGAGCTCATGGGCGTCCGGGCGGCGCGCGCGAGGGGACGCTTCATCCTCAACTCGTATGTCAGCAGCCTCGTCCATGTAGCTCGCGACGTGACCGGGGACCGCTGGCCCGAGATCGCTTACGCGGCCGGCCTCGTCCAGTACGTCGAGCAGGACCCGCCTCACGACGATCAGCTCTCCTCGCCCGTCGAGGCGCTGAGCCGGCTGAACGAGGCGTTCGGGACGATCTACGGGCCTGAGGCGGAGGACCGGATCCGGACGTGGGCGCGTCGCGCCACTGAGCGCTGGCTGGCCGAGGGCCGGCACGGAATGGGTGGGCCGAGGCGGCTGGTGCCTGGCCGGCAGCGGAAGCTCGCGGGGGTGGTCAAGTCGTTCGCCGAAGCGATGGACAACGTGCGAGGCGAGCACACCCACGCCTGGCTGCAGGTCGACGAGCATCAGTTCTGGCTCGTGAACTTTTCCAACATGTTCGCCCTTGGGCGGATCAAGACGGTGAAGTCGTGCCACATCTGGGTGGCGACGATCGAGGCCATTCTCCGGTGGGCCGGCCTGGCCAATGACTGGTACGTGGAGGAGGTCGAGTGCGGGTGTGTGACCGGCACCTTCGACTGCGTTTTCGCCATCCGGTC
>JALYSJ010000077.1 GCA_030854855.1 Candidatus Dormiibacterota bacterium | reverse complement strand
AGCTCGCTGAGGCGATCTCCGATCTTCGGGCCGCGATCGAAGGACTCGAGGCGATCGAGGTGGTGCACGAAAGGCTTCACGGTGAGAAGCCAAAGCTCGCCGACATCACCGGCTCGCTCGAGACGCTGCTCTCCGCTGCGGTCGACGACAGTGAAGCCGCACCCGGCCGGCGCGACGCGGTGCAGGTGATGACCGTGCACCAGGCCAAAGGCCTCGAGTTCGAGATCGTCTTCTGCTCGGGGTTCGCTCACGGTCTTTTTCCGCTACCGGTTCGCCCGCACCCCCTGCTCGACGCCGAGGACCGCGCCTGGCTCGAGGGATTCAAGGTCGGGTTCATGCCGTCGTGGCCTTCCGATCCAGACGGCCATCTCGCCGAGGAGGCCCGGCTTGCCTACGTCGCGATGACGCGCGCACGCCGACGCCTGTACCTTACGTACGCCGACACGTACCTGCGCCAGGCAGGGCCATCGGTTTTCCTCGACATGGCGCAAGCGGAGGCGGAAACTCGCGTGCTCACGCGCGCCAACTCGCGTCTTCAGCCGGCCGATGTCCTGCTGTCGCGCGAGGCGGAGGTCTTGCTCGCGTCCCACCGCCAGGCGCTGACGGATGGTATTCCGGCACAAGCGGCGGCGCTCGGGCTCGATGTAGCGTTTCTCACCAACCCCGAATCGGGCGAGCCATTCGAGAGCTACGGCGGCGACCGCAATCCCACATCCGTGGAGATCGACCACTTCAGCCCGACGACGCTCAACGACTATCTGAAGTGTCCGCGTCTTTACTGGTACAACCACCATCCCGGCCTCATCGAGCAGCCGCGATCGGTCGCGATGGAGCGCGGCGGATTCCTCCACGAGGTGCTCCAGGACTTTCATACGCAGGAGGGCGAGTGGCGGCCTCTCGACTCCGACCATCAAAAGGAGTGGCTCGAGACCGCCCTGCAGGGTCACCTCGAAAACTATCTGGTGCGGATGGAGGGCGTGCTCGACCGCAAGCGCGAAGAGCGGCAGGTCCGCTCGCTGCTTACCAACTACATCCGCTTCGTGACTGGCATGCAGCAAATCCGCCGCCTGGGGACTCTCGCCATCGAGCGCCGGTTCCGCCTGGAGCTCGATGGTTCGGAGATCGTCGGCAAGATCGACCGCGTCAACGACGTCGGCGACGGCGAGGTGGAGGTGGTCGACTACAAGACCGGCTCCGGCAAGCCGATGAAGTACGCGTACGAGGCGTATTTCGGACCTGAGCTGTACGACGTCCAGCTCGCCCTCTATTACATCGCGTGCAGGGAGGGCTTCGACGAGGAGGGCAGGCCGCTCGGATTCAAGCCCCGGTTCCTGTCGCTCTATTACCCGAAGGACTGGGTCTGGGGCGGCATGCGGCAGGACATCTTCAGCGTCGGGCGGGCCGCGGGCTTGAAGGAGTATCGCGAGAAGCTGCTGACTGAAGAAGACCTCGACCGCAGCCGGGCCGTCGTCGTGCAGGCGATCGCAAGCATCAAGGCTGGGCACTTCGAGCCTGCGCCGCGAGAGCTGGCGGGCACCTGCGTCACCCGTTTCGGCAGCTGTCCTCACGCGGCGGTGTGTCCATACGGAGGCGCGCCACCGGAATGAGCGCGCCACGAATCTCGAGCACCGTCTCGCTCAGTCCAGAGCAGAGGGCCGCCGCGCATGCCGGGCCGGCCGGGGCGTTTCTCATCGCCGCCGGGCCCGGCACGGGCAAGACCTTCACGACGACCGAGCGCTTCTGCTGGCTGGTCGAGCAGGGTGTCGCGCCCGACCGCATCCTCACCGTCACGTTCAACGAGCGGGCGGCGGAAGAGCTGCGGCAGCGGATATCTCGAGAGCTGACAGCGAGGCGTCCGGAGATGGGTCCCGAGGTTCTTGACGGCGCGTGGATCGGCACGTTCCACGGCACTTGCGCGCGCCTTCTCGACGAGTTCGCCTACCTGGTCGGCGCGCCGCGCGAGCAGCGTGTGCTCGACGAGACGGGGCAGCGCCTCTTCGAGCAGCAGCTCATCGCGAGGCTGCGCAGCGGCGCGGCCGCCCCATTCGATCCCGATTCGTTCTCCGGGCTAGCGGTCGAGGACCTCGACGATCTGCTGCGGTCGGGGCTGCGGTTCCT
>JALYSJ010000076.1 GCA_030854855.1 Candidatus Dormiibacterota bacterium | reverse complement strand
CGGATTCTCGCGCGCGGCTTAAGGCCCAGCTGCTTTGCCTTCTCGAGCGACATCAGAAGGACGGCGGCGGCGCCGTCGGAGATCTGGCTCGAGTTCCCCGCGGTGATCGAGTGTTCGGGATTGAATGCCGGCTGGAGCGCGGCGGTCGCCTCGTAACTCGCGTTCGGCCGGATGCCCTCGTCCTTGGTGAACAGGTCGTGGTGGCCGTTGCCGTTGAGCGAAACCTCGACCGGCATCAGCTGAGACTTGAAGTGTCCCTTCTCCGTCGCCTCGTGAGCAAGCTGGTGGCTGCGCACGCCGAACTCGTCCATCTGCTTACGGGAGATCCCGTACTTGCGCGCGATGAGCTCAGCCGAGATTCCCTGCGGCACAAGGTCATACAGCTCCATCAGCTCGGGCGGGAATGGCGTGCCGGGCGAGACGGCGTTCGCGCCCATCGGCACACGCGACATCGATTCAACTCCGCCGGCGATGGTGATGTCACACACGCCTGACTGGATGAGATTCGACGCGAAGTGAATCGCCTGCTGGCTCGAGCCGCATTGGCGATCGACGGTCGTGCCCGGAGTGGTCACCGGAAAGCCCGCGGTAAGCCATGCGCTGCGCGCGATGTTGAGGCTCTGCTCACCGACCTGCGTCACGCAACCGAACACGACGTCATCGACCTGCTCGGGTGAGACGCCGGATCGCTTGAGGATTTCCTTGAGTACCAAAGAGCCCAGGACGACGGGGTGCACGTCCTTGAGTTTTCCGTTGCGCCGCCCGACCGGTGTGCGGACTGCCTCGACGATCACGACTTCGCGCATATGTCAGGTCTCCTTTTTCGGTGACGGTGCGACCCCATTCTAGGTGTCGCCCTTAATGGCCAGCGGGTGACGGTGTCAACCCCACAAACATTTGCCTGGCAGTCCGATTTATTTCTTCGTTGACGTGCCCCTTACTTGCTGTTAATTTTCGCGTCGCCCCAAGCGGCTGAGTACGGTAAACCTGAGGATACCGAACGTCGAGTAGGTGGAAGGTCCGGAGCAATCCGGGATTGGAAACCGAAAAACGCATAGGGTACTTCAGGGTAAACAGGAAGGTCGCTTGGGGCATTAGTTTTCCACAACCCCTCCACAGGGCTCGTTTCAATTCAAAAAGCCCTTCTTCGACGCTTCCTGGCAGACTTTCTCCACAGCGTCGTCGTTGAATTCAACACCTCTTCGGCGCAGCCGTTTTGTGCCATCCAGCAGGCGGGCAATCGGCATCGGATCCTCGTAGCGAAGCCAACGGTAGGCGATCGGCGGCGACCAATCTCTTCCCTCCGCCGCATACAGCCTCCGGTGGCCATCGACGACGATTTCCTCCACTTGGCGCAGCAGGCCGCTTGCCACCAGGTCCTGAAACTCCTGGCGAGACATCCACGCCAGCAAACGCTCAAGGCGAGGTCCGCTGCTGACTGTCAGTCGGCCTTCGGGGTCTCCGCCTCCTGGCGGATCGGGGTGATGCCTGTGGCCAGCTCGAACACGCTCGAGCGAAGCGTGCATATAAAAGGAAGGTTGCGGTACAGCTCTCTGTAGTCGAGGCCATAGCCGACGACGTAGTCGTTGGGGATCTGAAACCCCACGTAGTGGATCGGAACTTTGACAAGACGGCGCAACGGCCTGTCGAGAAGCGTGACCACCTCGATCGATGCGGGCTCGCGCTCGCGCAGCTCCGAGAGCACATAGTCGAGCGTCAAGCCGGTGTTCACGATGTCCTCGACGATCAGCACCTGGCGGCCGCCGATCGGATAGTCGATGTCACGCGCGATGCGCACGCGGTCGTGGGGCTGCGCGCTCGAGTAGCGGCGCAGGTCCAGGTAGTCGATGACGAAAGGAACCTTGATCCCGCGTGCTAGGTCGGCGAGGAAGAACGTGACGCCTTTCAGCATGCCGACGACGACGAGCGACTGGCCGCGGTAATCGCGCGAGATCTTGCGTGCCAGCGACTTGACTCGCGTCTCGAGCTCGACCGGCGAGATGAGGATGGCGCCGATGTCCTGCTTGCGTAGGTTCTGCACCTCGATCGCGCTGCCGTAGCCGGCCTTGGCGAGGAGCTGCTGGTAGTCCTTGCGATAGAGCAGCCGCACGTTGATCTCCGGGTAAAGCTCCCGAAGCATTCGCACCTTGCGGTTCTTCGGCGTGACCAGCGACTGCTTCATCGTCGTGACCTCGACGTAAAGGTCGTGCTCGGGAAGGTAGAAGTCCGGCGTGAACATCTCTGACACATGGGTCCCTTCCCAGGCGATGGGGAAGGACACGGGCTCGTACACCCAGCGGATTCGGTAGTAGTCGAGGAATCGCGCGAACTCTTGCTCGGAGGGGTGGGCGAACTCCACGCGCGCGTGAGCGGGGCCTGTGCGTCTGACCAGGCGCGAGCGCTGCCTTACGGGGCGGCGCCACTTTTGCGGGACGGAGTTGGGGGCAGTGGACGCCAAGGAAACAATCGTGATTGTACTCTCGAATGTGGTTTCCCTCTCCCCTTCGGGGAGCATTCAGCAGTCCCCATCCTTAACGCCGCTTGCGCGAAGGGCCAGGGTGAGGGGCTTAAGCTGGCTCAGGCACCGATGACCACACCTGCCGAGAAGATGGTCGCCGAACAGCTGCTTCCGCATGGCGTCACCGACGAGCGCGTGCTGCGCGCGATGTCAGAGATCCCGCGTGACGCGTTTCTCTCGCCGAGGTTGCGGCGCCACGCGTACGAGGACCGCGCGCTCGCCATCGATTGCGGACAGACGATCTCGCAGCCACTGGTGGTCGCGCTGATGACTCAGGCGCTCGCGCCAAGGCCCGACGACGTCGCGTTGGAGGTCGGCGCTGGGTCGGGCTATCAGGCCGCGGTGTTGAGCATGTTGTGCCGCAAGGTCATCACGCTCGAGCGAGAGCCGGCGCTGGCAGAGCACGCGTCGGAGACGCTCGCGCGTCTGGGTTTCGCCAATGTCGAGGTCGCCGCCGCCGACGGCAGTCTTGGCTGGCCCGCGTCAGCGCCCTACGAGATCATCCTCGTCGCGTGCGCGGCGCCTCAGGTCCCAGAGGCGCTGATCGATCAGCTCGCGGATGGAGGCCGCATGGTCATCCCGGTCGGTGTCTCGCCTCACGAACCGCAGGACCTGCGTCTCTATGAAAAGCACGGTGAAGAGGTGAGCTTTAGATCGCTGTTCCCAGTCCTATTCGTTCCCTTGCGTTCCGGTTGAAAGTTTCCCCTCTCCCCATCGGGGAGAGGGCTAGGGTGAGGGGCTGAAGCTGGAACCTATTTGGTAGGTGATGGTGAAGCTCGCGGGGTCGGGCTAGCCGCGACGGTCGGTGTCGACGTCGTCCCGGCCAGCTGCTGCAGCTCCAGCAGGATCTTGCCGACCTGCGCCATCTCGCTGGCGAAGGTAGCGAGGTCGCCGGCCTTGAGGGCCGCGTACGCCTTCGCATAGTGCTGGTTCGCCTGCGTCACCAGGTCGGCGACATGGGCGATCTGCTCCGGCGTGAAGGTCGCCGGCGGCGCAGTCGTCGGTGGCGCCGCCGTTGACGTTCCCACCAGCTGGTCGATCGCCTGCTGCAGGTTGTCGGTGTAAACGACCTTCGTCTGGTCGGCCAGGATCACCTTCTTCAGCTCGGGAAGGCTCGATCCGGAGGTGGCACGGAGGTAGATGGGCTCGAAGTAGAGGAACGAGTTCCCGATGGGCACTACGAGCAAGTTGCCCTGTTGGACCTTCGATCCGCTCCCCGGCTGATGGAACAGCGAGAAGTCGCGCGAGACAGCAGGCTCCTGGTTGATGAGGTTGGCCACCTGCTGCGGGCCGTAGATGACCTTGTCCTTGGGCAGCACGTAGGACACGAACTCGCCGTAATGGGCCCCATCGTTGCGCGCCGCCATCCACGAGGTCATGTTCTGCTTGTTGCGCGGGGTGAACGGCATGATCAGGAGGAACTCCGGGTTCTGCTCACCCGGAAGCCGGAAGAGCACGTAGTAGGGCTCCACCGGCGTCGGGGCGCTGCTGGGCGACGTCTGCGCGGTGGGGATGTCCCAGACGTCCTCGCGAGCGAAGAAGACGTTTGGGTCGGTGATGTGGTAGGTCGCGTAGATCTGGGTCTGGATGTTGAACATGTCGATCGGCACGCGGAGATGAGCGCGTAGGCCGGCCGGCATCGAGTCGATCGGCGAAAACAGTGAGGGGAAGGTCGCCTGATAGGCCTTGATCAGCGGGTCTTTGGAGTCGGCGACATAGAACCTGGCGGTTCCCTCGTAGGCATCGACGACCACCTTCACCGAGTTGCGGACGTAATTGATGTCGGTGAGGCCCTGGAAGGTCGCCGCCTGAGAGTAGGGGTAGCTCGAGGCGGTCGTATATCCGTCGAGGATCCAGTAGACCTTTCCGTCGACCACGACCACGTAGGGATCCTTGTCAAAGGTCAGAAACGGCGCGAGCTCCCTGGCCCGGTCGCGGATGTTGCGGCGGTAGAGCATCTGGGTCTGGTCGGTGATCTGGGGCGAGACCAACAGGTTGAAGTCGCCCAGCTTGAGCGACCAGAGCGCCCGATTGGCGCCGCTCATCCGCACGCCGTGCGTGCCCGTGTAGGTGGCGAACACGTCCTGGCTTCCCTGCGGGTAGTCGAACTCCTTCGTATTCGAGGGGGCCAGCACGGGGTTGCTCGTGAGCTCACCGAAGTAGATCGCGGGTTGCGTGATCTTCAGCTGGCCGGTCGGTGGGAGGTCGCCAACGACGTAAGCCGGCAGGCCCTGGCCGGCGACGGCGTTGACCGGGCTCGCGGCGAGGCCGTAGCCATGCGTGTATTGCAAATGCTGGTTGACCCAGTTTTGCGCGGCCAAGGGCAGCTTCGAGGTGTCGAGCTCGCGGGCGCTGATCTCGAGCTGCTGATACTTGCCGTTGATCGTGTAGCGGTCGATGTCGATGTCGCTGAACGAGTAGTAAGTGCGGATGGTCTGCTGCTGCTCGTAGACATCCTTGAGCGGGGCGTAGTCCCAAAGGCGCAGGTTGTCGATCGTGACCTGGTCGTTCTGCACGTCCTTCAGCGTCAGCGGCTGGTCGCCTGTGAAGTTGCTCACCGTGACGTTGGAAAGCCCGTACGCGGCTCTTGTGCCGTCGATCTCGCGCTGGATGTAGGGAAGCTCGTACGACTTTGCGCTCGGCGTGACAAAAAAGCCCTGCACGATGGCGGGATAGATCTGCCCGATCAGCAGGAGCAGCACCCAGATGCCTGCCGCAACGAGCGGGACGATGAGCCGTTTCAGCCACGCGTTGGCGATGAGCGCACCCGCGACGACGATGGTGGCGCCGGCCTGGAACGAGTACAGCGGGAGCCTCGCGTTGACGTCGGTGTACGCGGCGCCCCACACGATTGCGTTGCTGTGGGCGGACATCACGTCGTATCGAGCAAGCCACGTCCACGCCGCGAGGCTCAAGGCGAAGACGCCGAGAAGGACGGAGATGTGGGCGATGGGGCGCGGGCCGAGGTTGAGGTCGAAGGTGTCTCCCCGCCACGCGTACAGTCCGCCGATCAGAAGGACCGCCATGAAAAAGAGACCCAGAAACCAGTTCACCACCGAGTGCAGGAAGGGCAGCGTCAGCAGATAAAAGGAGACGTCCTGGCCGAGGACGGGTTCGGTGATCCCGGTCGGCGACGCATGCTGGAACAGCGCGAGGTTCGACCACTGGGTGCCGGCGCCTCCCGACAGCACCAGAGTGATCAGCGCCGCGCCGACCAGGCCGATGGCCCCGGCGGCGCTCCGAATGCTGGGCCGCTTGATGCCCACTGCGCGAAGGCCGCCGCCTGAGCGCACCCGCAGGGCGATCAGCACGTTGCCTGCGAGGTAGACGAAGGCGA
>JALYSJ010000039.1 GCA_030854855.1 Candidatus Dormiibacterota bacterium | reverse complement strand
GTCACCCGCCGCACGCAACCCGCGCCGATGAGCTGGTCGAAGAGTGCATCCGAGATCGGGCCCACCAGCTCGAGGTCGCGGCGCTGCTGCCTGATCATCTCGTGCCCGGCCGCGAACGGGATCAGCGGCTCGAGCGACAAGCCCAAGGCGACGGTCGAGCTGTCCGGGACGAAGCGGCGGATGGCCTCGGCCATCGCCATCACCTTGCCGCTCACGTCGAGTCAAGGTAGCGCGTAACGCGGGGGGAACTATTGAGCAGCTGCCTCATGAGTCGGATTCCGCATCTTTGGCGCCAAAAGGCTGCGTCCAGTGTCGAATTCCGCCCCTTTGCCGCCAAACGGCTGCTTCCCGGACTACTGGCCGATCGACTCGAGAAACGACTTGTGGTTGCGCGCGAGCTCCCCCATCGAGTCACCACCGAACTTCTCGAGAAACGACTGCGCCAGCGTCAGCGCCACCACCGCCTCGCCGATGACGCCGGCCGCGGGGACCACGCAGACATCGCTTCGCTCGTAGTGCGCCTCGACCGGCTCCTTGGTGATGAGATCCACCGACCACATCGGCTTCTTCATGGTCGAGATCGGCTTGATCGCGACTCTCATGTCGATCGGCTCGCCGTTCGTCATGCCCCCGGTCAGGCCCCCCGCGCGGTTCGTGAGATGGCGAAAGCGCCCACGGTTGTACTCGATCTTGTCGTGGAAGTCCGAGCCGTGACGCGCGGCGCCCTGGAATCCCGCGCCGAACTCCACGCCCTTGATCGCGTTGATCGACAGGACCGCCTGCGCCAGGCGGCCGTCGAGCTTGCGATCCCAGTGCACGTAGCTGCCGAGGCCCGGAGGGACGCCACGCGCGATGATCCGGAAGGTACCGCCGACCGTGTCACCCAGCGCAGCCACATTGTCGATCTCGGCGACCATCTGGGCTGACGCGTCAGGGTCGGGACACCGGACAGTCGACGCCTCGATCATCTCCGTGGTCACCGTGTCGGGATCGACTCCTTCGTATCCGATGTCGACGGTGCCGATCGACTGCGTGAAGCTCAGAATCTCAATGCCGAATTCGGCAAGAAGCTTGCGCGCCACGCCGCCGGCCGCAACCCGCGTCGCGGTCTCGCGCGCCGACGACCGCTCGAGGACGTTTCGGATGTCGGTGTGCCCGTACTTGAGAGCGCCCGCCAGGTCGGCGTGGCCCGGACGCAGACGCGTGATCGGCTTCGGCGCAAAGCCTTCCTTCTCGGTCCCCATCTGAGCAGTCCAGTTCACGTGGTCCTTGTTCTCGAGCACCAGGGTGATCGGGCTGCCGATGGTCACTCCCCCTCGCACCCCGCTGACGATGTGCGCGACGTCGGTTTCAATCTGCTGACGGCCGCCGCGGCCGTGGCCGCCTTGGCGCCGCGCGAGGTCACGGCGCAGGTCCTCCGCGGAGATTTCGAGTCCCGCGGGCACGCCTTCGAGGATCACGGTGAGCTGCGGACCGTGTGATTCCCCGGCCGTCAGCCATCTCAGCATTTAGAGCGTCGCGCCCCCGATGCTCCGGCCATCTTCGTGATCTAGACGGTCGGGCGCCACCCCACCCCACGAAATCTTCGATTTCGCGTGGACCCCGGGGGGCGCTAAAGCCCGGTGGCGTGACACTCAAGCGATGATAGGACGTAGTGCCAAACGCCCTCGAGGTCGCCCTCATCGACATCGGCGGCACCCTGTGGCCGAATTCCTGGCCATTTCGTGAAACGGACGGGGCTGGGAGACACCAAAGGGTGGCCGCCGCGATGCCGCTGCTCGAGCCGTCCGCGATCGATGCCTTGGTGGCCGATTTGATCGCGAGCAGCCGGATCGGCGACGAGGCGCGAGCCGTCGCCACCGGCGATTTGTCGACCATCGCCGGCGCCGACGTCCTGATCGCCGCGTCGCTCGCGCGCCACGGACTTCCCGTTGAAGATCAAACCGTCAAGCGGATCCGGCGCGCCATGGCAATTCCGGTGGCCGACCGAATGAAACCCCTCCCGGGCGCCATCGAGCTCCTGGCCGAGATCCGGGCGCTGGGGCTTCGGACCGTGATCGCCAGCAACACCTACTGGCGCGACGCCGAGAGCTACTGGGATGACTTCCGGCTCCTCGGCATGGCGGATTACATCGACGCGGTGGTCACGTCAGTCGACGCCGGACACCTCAAGCCGCACCCTGCGGTGTTCGAGATGGCGATGCGCGTCGCGGGAGCTGCGGCAGAGAGGTGCGTCGTGATCGGCAACAAGGAGGAGAACGACATCGAGCCCGCCCTTTCCCTCGGCATGTGGACGATCCTGGTGCACCCCGACGACCCAAAGCCAGTCTCGAGTCGCGCCCATGCGGTGGCGCCCGACCTGTGGGCATGCGCCAAAGCGCTGAGGACTATGGTTTCCGAATCGTGAAGAACGAGATGGCGCGCGACGTGCAGCGCCTGGTCGTGGCGCTCGATGTCAACGGCGAGCGCACCGAGCTGCTCCTGCCCGTGCACAAGACCCTCCTCGAGGTCCTGCGCGAGGACATGCAGCTGACAGGCACCAAACATGGTTGCGAGCTCGGCGAGTGCGGAACCTGCACCGTGCTTGTCGATGGGCGTCCGGAGCTGAGCTGCCTTCTGCTCCCGATCCAGGTCGAAGGACGCGCCATCACCACCATCGAGGGGATGGCCAGCGGCTCGGAGCTGCATCCGCTGCAGCAGGCGTTCGCCGAGCTTGGCGCGGCGCAGTGCGGCTACTGCACGCCGGGCATCCTGCTCTCCGCGAAGTCTCTTCTCGAGACCAACGCGCGGCCTTCGCGGGACGAGATTCGCGAAGCGCTCGCCGGCAACCTGTGCCGCTGTACCGGTTACGTGAAGATCCTGGAAGCGATCGAGCTTGCCGCCGGCTGGATGGCATGACTACCAATCACAAGTTCGGGCTCATCGGGAAACCCCTACCCAGGGTCGACGCGGTCACGAAGGTCACGGGCCGGGCCGTCTACGCCGACGACATGATGCTGCCCCGAACGCTGCACTGCCGGATCCTGCGCAGCCCGCATCCCCACGCGCGCATCCTGTCAGTCGACACGTCCGCGGCGCGACGCATTTCCGGCGTCCTCGCAGTTATCACGGGAGCCGACCTTCCGATCAAGTTCGGCATCCTCCCGGTCACGCAGGACGAGCGCGCCCTGGAGCACGAGAAGGTGCGCTACGTCGGCGATCCAATTGCGGCGGTTGCCGCCACGGATGAAGAGATAGCCGCGGCCGCCTGCGACGCCATCGTGGTCGAGTACGAGGTGCTCGAGCCAGTGATGTCGATCGAAGACGCTCTCGCTACGCCGAAGGATGAGCGGATCCAGGACTATGGCGGTCCCAACAACATCCATAAGCTCGTGGCCCTCGAGTTCGGCGACGTGGACGGGGGCTTCGCGCGCGCGCACCACGTCCGCGAGGACGTCTTCTTCTACCAGGGCAACACTCACCTGCCGATGGAGCAGCACAGCGCCATCGCCACGCACGTCGACGGCAAGGTCACCCTGTGGTCG
>JALYSJ010000033.1 GCA_030854855.1 Candidatus Dormiibacterota bacterium | reverse complement strand
CGCCTCCGTACACTTACGTGGTGCCGGAATTCAGCCCTGGGCTGGAGGGAGTCGTCGCCGCCCAGACTGCCATCAGTGAAGTCGATGGCGCCAATGGCCGGCTCATCTATCGCGGCGGTTACCTAATCGAAGACCTCGCGCCTGTCGTCACGTACGAAGAGGTCGCCTACCTCTTGTGGCACGGCGAGCTGCCAAACCAGGCGCAGCTGGATGAGCAATGCAAGGTGATGGCGGCCGCCCGTCACCTCAACAAAGCGGCGCAAGGCGCCTTGCTGGCCATGGACCCCGCGACCGAACCGATGGACGTCTTGCGAACTGTGGTCTCGGCGCAGGGCGCGGCCAAAGCTCTCACGAAGCCGACCCTCGACGAAGCCATGGCATTGACCGCCATCTTTCCGACGATCGTTGCCGCGACGTATCGCCGGCGGCAAGGCAAGGAGATCGTCGAGGCTCGCCCCGAGCTCTCGCATGCCGCAAACCTCCTCTGGATGATGGACAGCAAGGAGCCCGACCCCGGGCGCGTGCGCTGGCTCGACTCGTACTTGGTTCTGCTCGCGGATCACGGCCTCAACGCATCAACGTTCGCCGCGCGCGTGGTCGCCTCCACCGGAAGCGACCTGACATCATGCCTCGTCGGCGCTATAGGGGCGTTGAAAGGACCTGCGCACGGCGGCGCCACTTTCGCCGCGCGGACCATGCTCGACAAAGTTGGCTCAGCGGAGAACGCGGACAAGTGGCTTCATGAGGCCCACGCCCGCCACGAACGCTTTGCGGGATTCGGCCACCGCGTTTATCGGACCTACGATCCGAGAGCCAAGATTCTCCGCGAGACGGCCGGGACCGCCGCGCCCGAGCTCAGCCGCACCGCCGCGCGAACCGAAGAGCTGGCCCTTCAGATCCTTCACGAGGCGCATCCCGAGCGGCCCAACGCGACGAACGTCGATTTCTGGGCCGCGGTCGTTCTCACCGGCGCCGCTATCCCAAAGGAGATGTTCACGTGCATCTTCGCCACCTCTCGCGTGGTGGGCTGGACGGCGCACGTGCTGGAATTCCTCGCCGACCTACGCATCATCCGGCCGGCTTCGGTCTGGATCGGACCTGAGCCCGGAAACAAGCCCCTGCCGCTCTCCAGCAGATAGAGTTCCGCCCATGAGCGGGTACGTCCCTGGCCTCGAGGGCATCGTCGCGTCGCAGACCGCAATTTCGATGGTTGATGGCGCCAACGGGCGCCTTGTCTACCAGGGCTATGTCATCGCCGACCTCGCCGAGGACATGTCTTTCGAGGAGGTGGGGTTTCTCCTCTGGAAAGGCCGCCTGCCAACTCGCGCCGAACTAGACGCGCTGGCCCTCGAGCTCGCGAGCTCGCGAGCCCTGACCCAGGCCGCGACGATCACGCTGGACGCACTGCCCAAGGACACGGACCCGATGGACGTCCTCAGGAGCGTCGTCTCAGTGCAGGGCGTCGAACACAAGCTGGAGAAGCCAAGCGTCCCGCTTGCCATCCACGCAACCGCCTCGTTCCCCACCATCCTCGCAACGTTTCATCGCCGGCAGTTGCGCCTCGAGCCCGTCAAGCCGCGCGCCGACCTTGGCCACGCCGCCAACTACCTCTACATGCTCAACGGCAAGGAGGCGAGCCCGGAGCTCGTGCGTGCGCTGAACACATACCTCGTCCTGCTTGCTGATCACGGGATGAACGCCTCGACCTTCACCGCGCGCGTGATCGCATCGACGGACTCGGACCTCGCCTCATGCCTCGTCGGCGCCATCGGAGCCCTGAAAGGGCCAGCGCACGGCGGAGCGCCGTCGGCGGTGATGGACCAGCTCGAACAAATCGGCAACGCCGACAACGCAGAGCGCTGGTTGCGCGAAGCCAGAGCGCGCAAGGTGCGCTTCATGGGCTTCGGCCACCGCATCTACAGGACCTACGATCCGCGGGCGAAGATCCTCAAGGCGATGTGCGAGCGGCTGAACCCGAAGTTCTACGCGCTTGCCTCCAAGGTGGAGGAGACGGCGTTGCAGATCCTCCACGAAGAGCATCCGGAGCGTCCGCAGGCCACCAACGTCGAGTTCTACTCGGCGGGCGTGTTGCAGGCCATCGGATTGCCCAAGGAGTACTTCCCTCCCACCTTCGCTGTGGCGCGGGTGGCGGGCTGGTCGGCGCACGTTTTGGAGCAGAGCGCCAACAATCGGCTCATCCGCCCACAATCGGAGTACATCGGGCCCGAACCCCGAAAACCCATTCCGCTTTCCGAGCGGGGCTAGCCGCTGCGCCTCGACCCCCGGCTCTCGCGCCACCTTGTCGCCGGAGGGCCTCGCCTGACGGCAGAACGTTTCGTAGAGCGCATAGGCTCGCAACGGATGGCCCGATTGGGCCGTGTCGCGCTCATCACCGCCCTCGCCGATTTCTCTCTCTTCAACGGCTACCAGGTATGGCACGCCTTTCCCCAAAAGCTGGCTGAAACCGACTTCCGCATCTGGTACTCGGCCGCGGGCGTCGGGGTCCACTCCGGCTGGAGCCACCTGTACGACTTGACGTCTCAGAGAAGCGCCTTGGAAGGCGTGGCGCCTGGCTCTCGGTTCGAGGTGTTCGGCAATCCTCCGATCGCCGCCTGGATCATCGCGCCCTTCACGTTGATGTCATACCAGGCAGCCCTCGTTCTTTGGAGCGCGCTCATCGTCTTGATCGTCGTTGCGCTGAGTCAGGCATTCTCGCCCGCAGGTCGCGCACCCCGCCTCGCCTACGCCCTGTCCGCGATCGGCTTCCTGCCGACCTTCGTGATGTTGGAAGCAGCACCGCTATCACCGGTGGTCGTGGGGGCCGTTGGTCTCTGTGCGCTGCTTCTTTTCCGCCGGAAGGACATAGCGGCAGGCGCCGTCCTATCGCTCATCATGGTCAAGCCGAATATCGCTCTTCTCATCCCGCTGATGCTTCTGGTCGCGGGGTGGTGGCGAGTATTCGTGGCCTGGCTTGTGACCAGCGCGGCCCTGGCATTTGTGTCACTCGCCACTCTCGGACCTTCCGGCGTCCTTGACTTCGTCAGTGTGAACGTGACCCTGTTCGAGGAGACGTATCACCTTAATTACTCGCTCGAGGTCATCCTCGGATCACGGATAGCCTGGGCCGTTGCGGTCGGGGTGATCCTCGCGCTTGGGTTGATCGCTTCGTGGTTGAGTCGTGGCGGAGGCCCCGAGATTCCAATCGTGGCCGGAATCGTCTCCACGCTCCTGATCAACCATCACCTCACGCCGGCGGACTTCACGATGCTACTGCCTGCCGTGTGGCTCCTGCTGCGCACGCGCCCGGACCTCACCGCTCGGTTTTTGAGCGGAGCGCTTTGGGCAGCAGGTTGGATGAGCTCGCTTGGACTGGCATGGCCCGTCGCCGCCGTGCAAGCAATTGTCCTGGGAAGCCTGGCCATCCGGCGAAAAGCTCGCTTGGGGTCGCAAGTGTGAGGCGCACGGCGCACCTGGTGCTGGCCGCGATCCTGTTCTTAAGTGCGTTTGTTAACGCCTTTCGCCTCTGGGTGCTCGAGGTTCAGCTGTTTCCCGGAGACGACTTCCGGATGTACTACTCGATGGCGCGGGTGGGCTTGAAATACGGTTGGTCGCGGATCTACGACCTCGAGCTTCAGTGCCTGCCCATCAGTCCGCTGACCGAGACCACGTTTCACTGCCCTTCCCTGAACCCACCTCCCCTTGTCTTGCTCACCGTCCCGCTGGCAGGACTTCCTTATCCGACCGCATACGCAGTCTGGGTGGCGCTCCTGTTTGTGGCGGTGGTTGGGGTGCTGGCCCTCTGCTGGAGCCGGCTTCCCCAACCGAAGCTGCTCTACGCCGCCGGCGCGCTGTCCCTGTTCCCGATTGCCTACTGCCTTTTCCTGGGCCAGGTCACGATCATCGCCTTGCTCGGTCTGGCGCTGGCCTGGCGGCTGATCACCGCGGGTCATCACGGCTGGGCCGGAGCCGCCTTGACCCTTTGCTACGTGAAGCCCCAGGTCGTCTTTCTGGTGCCGCTCGCACTCATCGTGGCGGGGTTCTGGAGACCTGTTCTGGTTTGGGCTGCCGCCGGTGCCGCGCTCGCGCTGGCCAGCATTTTGATTCTCGGCGGGCACGGGGTAGAGGCATACCTGCAGTTGAGTCACGTCGCTTTGGTGGACGAGCTCAATCATGTCTACACGGTGGCCGGCATCTTCGGCCAGAACGCCGCCGTTGCAGGGGTTCAGCTCGGACTTGCCATGGCGGCACTACTGGCCGCCTGGCGCCTGCGTCGCAACCTGGACGCCGCGATCGTCGCCGGCATCCTCGGCAGCGTTCTGGCCAGCCCCTACTGGCACCTGCAGGACTACGTGCTGCTGGCTCTGGCGGCGGCAGCGCAGCTGAGCCTGGGTCCGCGGAAGGTGGCGATTCTCCTGGCGGCGTCCCTCTACGTTGTCGGTTCACCGTTTCTGCAGGGGGTGACCTATGTGCCAGGACTGATACAGGTCGCCTCGTGGCAGGTGCTGGGGATCATCTGGCTCGGCTGGTTGGTGGTCTACGCGTTGAGACTTCGTCCGCCAAGCCCGAGCCGGGAACCGGTCCAGGTGTCCCCGGGAACCGACTTGGCCGCGATCTGATTCGCATGAAGGTCGCAGAAGTGCGCATACCGCGCGCGCGGTTGATCGCGGTGGCCTTCGCCCTGGTGGCCGCCGCCGCCATCCTCTGGCTGACACGCAGCTACACCTTCTATTTCGATGAGTGGGCATTCATCCAGAGTGCCCCGACCTGGGGATCGGCCACCTATCTCGAGCCTCACAACGAGCATCTCGTGCTGCTTCCTCGGCTCATTTATGCGGCACTCCTTTCCACCGTCGGCCTCCACAGCTACCTGCCATACATGCTCATCCTCGTGGCCATGCATCTCGCGACCGCTGTGCTGCTGTTCGAGCTCGTCAGGCGGCGGGCTGGAGAACTCATCGCCCTTGCTTTCACGGCGATGTTTCTCGTGGTCGGCGCCGGATGGGAGAACCTTCTCTGGGCGTTTCAGATCTCTTTCGTCGGATCGGTCGCCTGCGGCCTCGGACTCATGCTTGCCCTCGAGAACCCATCCACCCCACGCAAATTGCTGCTTGCGGTGGTGCTGCTTGCCGCCTCGCTCATGTTCTCGGCGATCGGCTTGTTCTTCGGCGTCGCCGCGGCCATCAGGCTCGTACTCGACGCGTCCCGCCGGCGTGAGCTGATTTGGTTGGTGCCGGTGGCAATCGCCTTTGCCGCCTGGTATCTCGCATTCGGGCACTCCGGAAAACCCAGCATCCCGCCCGGCAACGCCGCCAACATGCTGGTGCTGCCGGCATACGTCGCCTGGGGCCTCGCCGGCAGCGTAGGGGGAATCATCGGCGTGACCGGCGCACCAGCCATCGCTGTTGTCATCCTGGCCTCCGGTGCGCTGGGATTCGCCTGGCGGCGGCGCCCTCCCGATCACCTCGCCCTCGGCGTGACCGCGGGCCTCATCACCTTTTATGTGTTGACCGGCCTCGCCCGCGCGCAGATCAGCTACGACCAATCCGCCTCCGGCAGGTATGTCTACGTCGGGGCGGTGCTGTGGCTGATCCTCCTCGCCGACGCGGCGCGCCTTCTGCCCTGGCACGGCACGTGGCGCCCCACGCTCGCGGCCTGCTTGTTTCTTGCGTGCTTCAGCAGCAGCGTCCAGCTGTTCGAATGGGCCACGGCAAAGGCTTTGCTGATGCAGCGAGAGGTCGCCGACCTGCAGGCGCTCGCCATCGAGCGGACCGACCCATGTCTCAATCCGGCGGGCATAG
>JALYSJ010000026.1 GCA_030854855.1 Candidatus Dormiibacterota bacterium | reverse complement strand
CGATTCGTCCTTAAGTCGTCAGGACATGTCTACGGTTCGCGTTTCGACCTGCCC
Source organism: Candidatus Dormiibacterota bacterium (assembly GCA_030854855.1). Classification (GTDB taxonomy): domain Bacteria; phylum Chloroflexota; class Dormibacteria; order Dormibacterales; family Dormibacteraceae; genus Palsa-870. The sequence goes on along the minus strand of JALYSJ010000026.1, from coordinate 6,608 downwards.
GCCGGGCTGCGCGAGGACCACCGCCTCGACACCAACTCCCGTCACCAGTTCGTGCGCGACATAGTCGAGGTCGAGTCCTACGTCAGCGACTTCGCGCTGCGCAATCCGGAGATTGCAATCCTGGTGCTTCGCTTCTCCAACAGCCTCAACCCGCAGGAGCCCCAGCCGCTTGCCCGCTACCTCGACCTCGAGGTCGTGCCGACAGTCGCCGGCTACGATCCTTCGCTGCAGCTCATCCACCGCGATGACTGCATCGAGGCGATGGTCCTGGCGACCAAGCGCGGACTGGCCGGCGCCTACAACATCGCGGCACCTGGACCTGAGCCGCTCTCCAAGCTGCTCGATGCCGCGGGCAAATTGCACGCGCCGCTGCTCCCGCCGATCGGTCTCGAGCTCGCGGCGTTCGCGATCGGCAAGTTGGGGGTCGCCTTTCTTTCGCCCCAGCTCCTGGACCTGCTGCGCTGGGGCCGTTCGCTTTCGACCGCCAAAGCCGCCCGGCAGCTTGGGTTTCGCGCGGCGCGCGACACGCGGGCGGCCTTCGAGGATTTCGTCCAGCAGCGCCGCGTACACCGCTATGCCCCCGACCACTACACCTACCAGTACGAGAAGGAGCTCGAGGACTTCATCCACACACGTCAGATGGCCGCGGACGACAGCGAAAGCGATTCCAACGGGGCCTCACCGGCGGGCGAGGGAAGCTCTAAGGCTCCCCCCCGCCACCATCGATCACGATCACTTCCCCATTGATGTAGCTCGCGGCGTCCGAGGCCAGGAACGCCACCGCGCCCGCGATCTCGTCCGGCAATCCGATCCGCCCCATCGGGTTGGATGCCAGCACGCGCTCCAGGATCGCCTCGTTGCTCCACAGCGCTTCTGCGAACCGGGTCTTGACGAGCCCAGGCGCGATTGCGTTGACTCGCACCTTGCCGCCGAGCTCGCGGGCCAGCTGCCGGGTCAGCATGATCACGCCGGCCTTGGTGACGTTGTACACGCCGAGGCCAAGGCCCGGCCGCAGGCCGCCCACGCTCGCGATGTTCACCACGGACCCGCCGTGGCTCTCCATCCAGGCTTCGTAAACGAGCCTGGTCAGGATGAAGACCCCTCGCAGGTTGACCTCAAAGGTCTTGTCCCAGGCCGAAAGCTCAGCGCCCATGATCGGCCCGAAGTAAGGGTTGGTGGCGGCGTTGTTGACCAGGATGTCGATGTGGGCGAAGCGCTCCATGACGGACTTCACCAGCCGCTCCAGGTCCTCCGGACGGCCGGCGTGAGCGGCGAAGGCCGTCGCCTGCTCGGGGTACTCCGCGTTGATCCGCGCCGCCTCCTCGTCGAGGTCGGACTGCTTGCGGCTGGAGAGCACAACGTGGGCGCCCTGTTCCGCCAGCGCCTTCGCGATGGCGCTGCCGATCCCCCGGCTCGCGCCGGTGACCAACGCAACGCGCCCTGACAGGTCGAATCTGGAGCCCTTAGGCACGGCTGATAGGATAGGGCCCACTAGTGGCCACGATCTCGGGGAAGGCGGCCGAGGACATCCTCGAGCGGATTTTTCAACCCACCACCAAGCCCAGCGCGCGAGATCAGGCCGAAGAGACGCTGCGCCATCCCAAGCGATTGGTCTACGTTGCGATGTCCAACAAGGTCTTCTACTGGCGAGCACACATCCAGAAGTTCGTCCTGGACTCGGGAATGGTCCCCGTCAGTCCCTTCATGCTCTTCGACTACTACCTCATGCACACCGTTTCCAAAGAGGTGGTGCGCGAGGCGATGAACAACCTGCTCGCGCGCTGCGATGAGGTTTGGGTGTTCGGGCGGCTATCGCTCGGCGTCAAGGTTCAGGTTGGCATCGCCAAACGCATGAACAAGGCGGTGCGCTATTTCGACATCGGGGATCTGCCGGTCGCTGTGATGCCGATCACCGAAGAGACCGCCCAGGAAGAGCTGAAAGACTAGAGGCGCGACCGAAAACCTCGGCGAGTGATTCGGCGATCCAGGTGGCTCAGATCCAGGCGAAGCGACGAGCAGCGGAGCGAGCGCGTCTGATCACTCGTGAGCGAGCAGCGCTGGAACTGAGCCCGGAGATGGGCCGCATGGGCGCCGAAGATCCGTCGAGGGCTTTCCGGCCGCGCCTCTACGCGGCCACGCGCCGGTACCAGGCGTCGGCGTGCGCCAGCTCTCCCAGGCGAGGCATGTGGGCTGCGCTCTTCCAGACCTCGTTCAGGACAGTGATCCCATGCTGGTCGAAGATTGCCCTGCAGAAAGCCTCTCCGCGTTGGTACTGCTGCAGCTTCAGGTCAAGCCCGGTCAGCTTCCAGATGAGCACCTCGAGCGGGCTCTTGCCCGACCTCCGCTCGCGATAAGCCTGCTCGAGCCGGTCGAAGCCCGCCAGCATCTTCCCGCCTAGCTCATTCATCACCAGGTTGCTGTATCCCTCGACCACCGACATCGTTCCCTGGACCTGGCGCATCACCTTCCACTGTGCGGGCAGCACCCCCGCGAACGCGGCGATGCGAGCGACAGGCGCGCCACTCTTCGTCACCGATTCGATCAGGACCCGCATCGAGTTCTCCATATAGGGGCGCAGCCACGGATGCGCGGCGAACTGCCACGCGTGAGTCATCTCGTGAAGGATCAACCAGCGCCGCAGGTCCTGGGCCGGAAGGTCGGCACGCCGCCCCCACTCCTCGACGTTGGTCTCGACCAGGTAAAGGCCTTCGCCACCGATCGGCTCTGCTCCCAGGAGCTGCGGGTCGTACTGCCCGAGGACTCGGCGGCCGATGAACGCGAGCATGAAAGCGATATAGCGGTCAACTCCCGCACGCCCGACCTCGACGATGAGCGAGTTGGGCACGCGTCCGGCTTCGAGGACAGGGTCGATAACCCGCCGCAGGATGCCGAGATTGAGATCAAGCCATCCGACGCGGTCAAGCGCTTCGAACTTCGGCAGGGACGCGCCTTTGGGAAGTCCACCCACGAACTTGAGCATCGGCTTCTCGAGGTCGGCTGCCATCGCTCGATAGCCCATGGCGGCAGCGGCGAGCCCGGACTGCTCGAGCGCGGGCGTCTCGAGACGTTCGCGCGCGGCGCGCCGCACCTGGTCCCAATCGACCAGCACCGTGCTCCCGCCTCGCGGGCGAACCGCCTCCGCAATCGCCGCCGTGGCCAAGCCGAGCAGCGCCCCGTAGATTGCCGCCCTCCCGACAGACCGTCTCATGTCCTCAGAGTAGAGAACGCGGGGAGGGCGGCTAGTAGATGTAGGGCCAGCTCCTGTTGCGCTTGAAGACCACTTTGCATGCTTCGCAGCGGAACACGATCTGAACGTGACGTCTCCCGATCGCCGCCGCGTCCCGACCACATACGGGGCAAGATGCTGTTTCCATCTGAAACGGAGCGGGCAGGGGATCGACCTTGATCTCTAAGCGTCTTCTCTTCTTTGACATTTACCTTCCATCAACCCGGAACTGGGGTTATTCAGACGTCGAGCTGCGACACGTCCAGGTTTTTCAAGCCATCCGGTGGTTCGACGCCCGCGTTGTGCAGGCGCTTGAGAAGCGCCAGGATGTAGCGGACGCCGGCGAGGTTGACGTGATGCTCGCGGGTGAGAATCTGGATGGCTTGCAGCTTCATCACGTCCCGGCGCGAGTAGCGCCTGCGATTGGTCACCGTTCGCTTCGGTTGGATCATGCTCAGGTGCTCGTACATCATCAAAGTGCGCGGGTGCACCTCGAGGATCTCGGAAGCCACGCTGAGCGTGAATATCGGCTTGTCGAGATCTATGCCACCGGCTTGCAGAGCGGTAGCCGTGGCGGCGACAGGTTCGCGCTGCCTGAGCTTCATATCTTTCTTGGCGGGGCGGAGTATATGGTTTAAGCGAGTCTGAGCCTAACTTTGGGTGACAGAGGCGGTTGCAGATTCGGTGCCATTCTGGATCCGATTACCCGGTCCGGCAAAGTGTTTTTGTTAAGTGTTGCCTGCGTAATGCCCGCCTCACGCCGCTGAATATAGTTACGCCCGTGTCCGGGTTGTTCGGCCTTCTGATCGTCAGCCTGTCCGTCGGACTGAGCAACTTCGCCGGTGCGATCGGGATCGGCCTGAGCGGGATCAACGCTCGGACGAGGATTCGGGTCGGCCTTGCCTTTGGGTTCTTCGAAGCCCTGATGCCGCTGATCGGCCTGTTGCTTGGACGGGCGGCGGCCGGCTATATCGGAGGCCACCTGACCGGGTACGTCGCCGGCGGCATCCTGATCCTCACCGGCGGCTACACGATCTGGCAGGGCTGGGGGCTCGAGAAGAAGGAGACACCTCCACCGCGCCTGCAGATGCAGAGCCTCATCGTCACCGCTGCCGCCCTGAGCATCGACAACCTGGCGGTCGGCTTCGCTCTAGCCGTCTATCACGTCCCGATCGTGCTGGCGGCCGTGACCATGGGCGCGGTCAGCGTGGCCATGTCGCTGCTCGGCCTGGAGCTCGGCAGCCGGCTCGGACGCCGCATTGAAGGGTGGAGCGAGGAGCTGGGCGGCGGGATGCTCGTCCTGGTCGGCATCGCCATCGCCACGGGCATCCTCGGCTGATGAGCCCCACCCTACGATTACGACGTGACTGAGACGCCGTCTCTCGAACAGGTCGTGGTCTCCACCGGAGGACACGTCGCCACGGTCACACTCAACCGACCTGACCAGCGCAACCCCCTCTCCGCGACTATGCTGCGCGACCTTGCCACGGCCTTTCGTTGGTGCCGGCAGGAGCCCGAAGTCCGTGTGATCGTCCTGACCGGCGCCGGCGACCGCGTGTTCTGTGCCGGCGCGGACCTTGGCAGCTTTGACGGAGGCATGACCGACCTTGAGCGTCACCAGAGCCGCGACCTGTTCGTTGAGCTGTTCACGCTGATGTCGAGCCTCGGAAAGCCGATCGTCGGTCGCATCAACGGGCACGCGCTCGCAGGAGGCCTCGGTCTTGCCTGTGCGTGCGACCTGCTGGTCTCCACCGACACCGCAACGTTCGGCACGCCTGAGATCAACGTAGGGATCTGGCCGATGATGATCCAGGCGATCCTCTCCCGGAACTTGCCGCGCAAAGTTCTGCTCGAGATGGAGATGCTCGGCGACCGCTGGACGGCGACGCAGATGCAAGGGTTCGGCGTGGTCAATCGGGTGGTGCCACACGACCAGCTCGACACCGCCGTCAAAGACATCACCGACAAGCTGGTCAAGAAGTCGCCTGTTGCGATGCGGCTGGGCCGCGACTCTTTCTACAAGCAGCAGGACATGGAGTTCGCCGCAGCTCTCTCCTACCTCCACAGCCAGTTCACGTTGGTCACGCTGAGCGAAGACTCGAAGGAGGGCATCAAGGCCTTTTTCGAGAAGCGTGAGCCGGATTTTAAGGGCCAGTGATGCGGTGAGCAACTCGCGCCATAACGAGCTCCGGGAAAAGGCGTTGAAGGGCGGAACCCGATACCTGCCGAAGCTCCGCGAGCAGCACAAGCTCACAGCGCGCGAACGGCTGGACCTTCTTCTCGACAAGGGCTCATTCATAGAGGACGGGCTGTACGCGAACGTGCTGGCGGAAGAGCTGCCCGCCGACGGAGTCGTGACCGGTCTCGGCACGATCGAGGGCCGCCAGGTTGCCGTGATGGCCAACGACCCAACGGTCAAGGCGGGCAGCTGGGGCGCGCGGACCGTGGAGAAGATCGTGCGCATCCAGGAAACCGCCGCCCGCATCCGGGTGCCGCTTTTCTACCTCGTCGACTCCGCGGGTGCTCGCATCACGGATCAGATCGACATGTTTCCCGGCCGGCGGCACGCCGGACGCATCTTCTTCAACGAGGTTCAGCTGTCTGGCCAGGTGCCGCAGATCTGCCTGCTGTTCGGGCCCTCCGCCGCTGGTGGTGCGTACATACCGGCGTTCTGCGACATCGTCGTCATGGTCGAAGGCAACGCGTCGATGTATCTCGGCTCGCCACGGATGGTAGAGGTCGTCGTCGGCGAAAAGGTGACGCTCGAGGAGTTGGGCGGCGCGCGCATGCACTGCACGGAGAGCGGCTGCGGTGATGTCCTGGTCGCCGACGACAAGGAAGCCATCGAGTTCGGCCGCGCCTATTTCAGCTATATGTCACAGCGCTCAGGAGAGCTGCCTCCGGCGAGTGACCCGAAACCTCCGCGGGCGCAATCGAAACCGATCGGGGAATTGATTCCCCAGGAGGCGAACCGCGGATACGACATGCGCAAGCTGATCGAAGCTGTCATCGACGAAGGCAGCTGGCTCGAGATCAAAAAGCTCTTCGCCAAGGAGCTGCTCACCGGTCTTGCACGGCTGGACGGGAACGTCGTGGGCGTCCTCGCGAACCAGCCGATGCAAAAGGGCGGCGTGTTGTTCAACGACTCGGCCGACAAGGCCGCGCGCTTCATCTGGCTGTGCGATGCGTTCAACATCCCGCTGCTGTTCCTGGCCGACGTGCCGGGCTTCATGATCGGGACCGATGTCGAACGCCGGGGAATCATCCGTCACGGCGCGAAGATGATCAGCGCCGTCTCCGAGGCAACTGTGCCGAAGATCTGCGTGATAGTTCGCAAGGCTTACGGCGCCGGCCTATATGCGATGGCAGGTCCGGCGTTCGA
>JALYSJ010000192.1 GCA_030854855.1 Candidatus Dormiibacterota bacterium | reverse complement strand
TTCTACATCTGGTCGCAGGTGGAGGGCGGGCATGGATGCCCCGTTTCGATGACATATGCCGCGGTACCGGCTCTTCGTCAGCAACCCGACCTCGCGGAGAAATGGGAACCGCTCATGACGACGCTCGACTACGACCCAGGTCTGCGTCCAGCGAAGACCAAGCGCGGCGTGCTCTTCGGCATGGCGATGACCGAGAGGCAGGGCGGCTCGGATGTGCGCAGCAACACGACGCGTGCAGTGCCGACCGGCACCAATGGCGAGCACCTGCTCACCGGACAGAAATGGTTCTGCTCGGCGCCGATGTGCGACGCCTTTCTTGTTCTCGCTCAAGCACCGGGCGGGCTCACGTGCTTTCTCCTGCCGCGCGTCCTACCTGACGGCATGCGCAACAACTTTCATATCCAGCGGCTCAAGGACAAGCTTGGCAATCGATCCAACGCGTCCTCCGAGATCGAGCTAAATGACGCGTGGGCGGTGATGGTCGGGGAAGAGGGGAGAGGAGTGCGGACGATCATCGAGATGGTCAACCACACGCGCCTCGACTGCATCATCGGCTCCGCGTCGCTCATGCGGCAGGCCGTCGCGCAGGCGACGCATCACACCGCGCATCGAAGCGCCTTCGGCAAGCTGCTCAGCGAGCAGCCACTGATGGTCAACGTGCTCGCGGACATCGCGGTAGAGTCCGAGGCGACGACCATCCTGATGATGCGGCTGGCGGGATCCCTGGACCGAGCATCCGATCCAGCAGAGTCCATGTTCCGCCGCCTGGCGCTCGCGGTCGGCAAGTACTGGGCGTGCAAGCGCGCCATCGCTGTGGTTGCTGAAGCGCTCGAGTGTCATGGCGGCAACGGCTACGTCGAGGAATCGATCTTGCCCCGCCTTTATCGCGAAGCGCCGCTCAACTCGATCTGGGAGGGTGCGGGCAATGTGAATGCCCTCGACGTGCTGCGCGCGATGCGGCGCGAGCCGAAATCGGTTGCGGCATTCCTCGCCGAGGTAGCGCTCGCAGGCCCGGACGCGCGGATCGATCGCGGCGTCGCCGATCTCCAGCACGAGCTGTCGGACACAACAGAGCTCGAATCTCGAGCCCGCCGCGTGGTCGAGCGAATGGCGGTGCTCTTGCAGGGTTCGCTGCTGCTGCGCTACGGCGATCCGGCCGTGGCCGAGGTCTTCTGCGCTTCCCGCCTGGGCGGCGATTGGGGCCATTCGTTTGGCACCCTGCAGGCGACCGCCGACCTCCATTCGGTCGTCGAGCGCCACCGTCCCGGTAACTTATAGGTCATGCTCCAAGTCGGAAGGATCTCGGGTGCCTGGCGAAATTCGCCCATGGCTTCCGTCCCGCCCAGCGAGCTCGTGCTGGTCACTGACTTCGACGGCACGCTGGCCGACATCGTTGCGGACCCCGCCCAAACCGCGGCGCGGCCGGAGGCGCTGCAGGCTCTGAGCCGGCTGGTGCGCCTGCTCGCCGATGTCATCGTCCTGAGCAGCCGCACTCCGGAACAGCTCGAGCAGTTGGTCCCGATCTCCGGCGTCCGCCTCATCGGCGACAGCGGCATCGCGACGCCGCGGCAAGCGCAGAAGGAGGCCTTCGAGCGTTTCAACGCAGACGTGGCGGTGCTCCTCGAGTCCATACCGGGAGCCTGGCTGGAGGTCAAACCCGCCAGCAGCGCGATCCATTTCCGCAAGACCAACCTGAGCGGCGAGGAGATGATGGAGCTCGTCAAGCCGTTGCTAGAGGGACGGCGCCTGGCTGCGTTTCTCGGACGCAAGGTGATCGAGGTGCACGCTCCTAATGCCGGCAAGGGCAGCACGCTGGGCGCCCTCCTGCCGGGCGAGGATCCGGGAGGTGTGGTTTGTTTCGGCGACGACGAGAACGATCGTTCCATGTTCGAGTACGTGAGCACCCTGGAGATGCCGCACATGTGCGTCGGTGTCAGCTCGCCCGAGGCGCCCGCCGGCCTCTTCGTCAACTGCGATCTCGTGGTCTCCGGCCCGGATGAGGCGGCAGCTCTTCTCAACGAGATGGTCGAGTGGGCCGAGTCCTGGAAGGAGCTTCCTCCCTCGGCGTGAAGCAACCTTCCAAACGACCACCGCGGTTCATCCTGTGGTGGGAAAGGCTAGACACCTGGAAGCAGCTCGCGCTTTCGTTTCCGGTGCTTGCGGTTTTGACCTTCTTGATCAACATCGGTCCCTTCAATCAGCCAGTCGGACGCTCGATTCTCTACGGGCTGTTCGAAGGAGCTGTGTTGAGCGGGCTGATGGCGGTCGCGACACGGACCGAACGCTCGCGGAGACAGTGAGTTAGGGCTCGGCCCCCGGGCCTTCGGGCCACCTTCCCCACGAGTGGGGAAGGGAGCTAGTCCGCGATGTGCGGGCGGGGAACCTGGCCGGGCCCGACCAGGTCTCGCAGGTCCTGAACCTGGTTGCTGATCCAGCGTGCGATGTCGTTGGCTCGCACGACTTCGCGCGCCGCTTCGTTCATGCGATGCCGGTCCGCGGCCGCCATCGTGAGACCCGCGTACATGGCAGCCGCGGTCGCTTCGACATCGAAAGGGTTGATCGACAGCACGTGCTCGCGCAGCTCTTCGTGCGCGCCGGCGTTTTCCGACAGGACGATCACCCCGTCCTTCAGGTTGACCAGGGCGCCCTCTTTGACCACTAGGTTCAAGCCGTCGTAGACGGGATTCACCAGAAGCACGTCAAAGTTCTTCAGCGCGGCGATTGCTTTCCGCTCGCTCTCGGCGATCTCGAGGCGGATCGGTAACCATTCGTCGGTGCCGAACTCGCTGTTGATGCGAGCCGCCGCCTGGCGGATCTGCCGCAGGTAGCGGTTGTAAACCGGGACATCCTGCCGCGACGGCTGCAGGAAGGCCCAGAACTGCACAAGACCCTTGAGCTCTGGGTGGTAGCGCAGCAGCTTTTCGTAGGCGATAAACCCGCGGACAATGTTCTTCGAAGGATCCGTACGGTCGATGCGCGCGATCAGGTGCTGCGGTCGCCAGGTTGCAAGCTCGGCCTCCTGCCGTTTGACGCCCCGCGACTCCGCCAGCCGCACCGTGCGCGGCACATCGATCGAGATCGGGTAGTGCCTCGCATACACGACGCGCCCTGCTGCGACCACTGCGCGTTCGCGCTCGTCGACCTGAAGCCCGGCATTCTCCTCGCACGTCATCAGGAAGTTGCGGACGTCGAGGCTCGATTGGAAGCCGACGATGTCGCAGCCGAGAATGCCTTCAAGGATCGCGTCGCGCATTTCCTTCGGCAGCACCTTCCAGTACTGCGGGGTCGGCCAGGGCACGTGAACGAAGAGCTGGATCACCGCGGCCGGCAGCTCCTGCCGCACCATCCGCGGCACCAGGTAGAGCTGATAGTCGTGGACCAGGACCAGCGGCCGCCCTGCAGCGGCGCGCCCGACTTCCACGACCCTGGACGCCATCTGGCGGTTGACCTCGACGTAGCCGTCTTTCCACGCTCGGTGTATTCGCTCGTCGACAACAGGCTCGTTGCCCAGGTCCCACAGGTAGTGCTGGATGAACCACAGCACCGGGTTGGCGATCACGCCGTAATACATGTCGTACTGCTCGCGCGTCGGATTCGCGTAGTGCAGACGTCCGGTTGAGTTCAACAGCGGAACGGTGAGCGGCGAGCCGCTTTGTGACGCCAGCGCGCGCTCCGCGTCGGTGCGCGCGCATGCTACCCAGTCAGCTCCCGTCGCTTCAGCCATCGTCAGCAGCGCGGTGATCACTCCGCCCGCGCCACGCATGAACGTGCCGTCGGGCCTCGGGTCGTGGGGCGCTCGGTTGCTGACCAGTACCGGCGCGTAGTCGGGCAGCGTTCGCGCGACATACGACCGCAACGGCGACAGTTGAATCTGCTTTCGTCGCTCGACGTGTCGCTGGCCCACGTCAGCGAGGGCGCGTCGTTACGAGCGCTGACTGATCGACAGGAACATCACGGACGCGAATGCCCGTCGCCCGAGCCAGCGCGTTGGTCACCGCCGCCACTCCAGGGATCGCGGGCGGCTCGCCTACACCTTTGGCGCCGAGTGGACCGAACGGCGAAGGAACCTCGATCAGCTCGACGTCTATTACCGGAACCTGGTCCGCGGTCGGCAGCTCGTAGTCGAGGAAAGTTCCACTCCGTAGCTGGCCGTCCTCGTCGTAGACGAGCTGCTCGCCGAGCGCGCGGCCCAATGACTGCACGGCTCCACCGTGGATCTGGCCGAGGACCTCGGGAGGGTTGATCGCGCGTCCCACATCCTGGATCGCGGCGTAGCCGGTCAGCTGAAAGGCGCCCGTCTCGGGATCGGCGCGCACCCGCGCAATGTGCACGGTGAACGCGGGCGATCGCCCCTGCACTGCCGACCGCCCCGTGGCCTGGATCGGCTTGTGCCGGCCCATGAACTCGGAGCTGAGCGTGACGAGCCTCGTGATCTCGACAAAGCGCTCCGGCACACCTTTGACCGTGACGCGTCCATCGACGATGTCCAGGTCTTCGGGCGCAGCCTCGAGCTCCTCGGTGGCGATCTCGAGCAGCTGGCGTCTGGCCTCGAGCGCAGCTTCGTAAACCGCCCCGCCAACGCTGTAGGTTGTCTGGCTGCCGCCCGCCACCGGGCCTTGAGGAGCGACCCCGGAGTCGCCGACGTCCACGCGAACTTTCTGCGGCGAGATGCCGAACGCCTCGGCGGCGATGATCGCGAGCCCGGTTGAAGAGCCGCTGATGTCCGGCGTCCCGATCAGAACCGAAACGGTTCCGTCGGGTTCGACCCGGCATCCGGCCGCCGCGGGCGAGCGGGCACCACCCCATGATCCGACCGCGATGCCGATTCCTTCTCCCGGTCCAGTTGGCGCCGTGTAAAGCGGATGCCGTCGCGCCGCCTCGAGGCATTCGACCATCCCGATCCGAGGCCACGGGGTTCCGTCGGCCGCGAGGTCGCCCTCGCGCGAGGCGTTGAGCAGGCGTAAGGCGATCGGATCCATTCCAAGCGCGAGCGCCAGCTCATCCATCGCCGACTCCAGCGCGAAGTAGGCCTGGGGTCCGCCCGGTGCGCGGTAGGCGTCCACTGGCGTCTTGTTGGTGGCGACCTCATAGCCGGTCAGCTCGAAATTGGGGATCTGATACGTGCCGCCCAGGAAAGAACCCGTGATGCCGGCGTGCCATCCGCC
>JALYSJ010000187.1 GCA_030854855.1 Candidatus Dormiibacterota bacterium | reverse complement strand
ATCTTGTTGACCGCGCCCGAAAATGCATGGCCGCCATCCACGATCGCGTCGCCGAGCTTCTCGTACCAGCTGGCCCATTGCTTCATGACACGCGCCTGCGCACGCGCTCCCTCGGGCATGCCGCCGCCGTAGTAGACGAGCACGTACTTGACAGCGGCTTTGTTGCTCATTTTCGGACCTCGCTAAGTATCGCCAGAGCAGATGCAAGCCGCTCGCGATTGGCAGCGTCGTTGAGCCAGCGGCTCTGACCTGAGGGGTGAGGCAGCGGCACCATCACCGGCCGCTCGCCGAATTTCTGGCCCACGCGGTCCTCGAGCCGGCCCGGGCCGAGAAAGCGTGCGATCGCGAGCTGCCCAACCAGGATCAGCACCCTGGGCTTCAAGATGCGGAGCTCATCGTCGAGCCAGTGCGAGCAGTTGGCGACCGCGGGCGGCTGCGGTTTCAGGTCGCCGCTTCCGGCGCGATTCCGTCCGGGAAAGCAGCGCATCAGCGATGCGATGTACGTGAGGCGCCGAAACTCTTCGGCGCTTTCGAATCCCGCACGCACCATCCACCGGTCGAGCTCTTTGCCCGCGCGACCCGAGAACGGCCGGCGCGACTCGCGCTCGACGGGACCAGGAGCCTGACCGACCAGAAAGAAAGGTGAGCCCCAGCGCCCTTCGAAGGTTGGGTTTGCCTCGGGGATGATGCCTTCGTCGACGCAGACGTGACATGCGCGGCAGGCAGCCTGGTGGGCAAGAAGCACACCGTGACTCGGGGGCCTGGCACGCGTAGGGCGCTCGTTCAATGCTTCCCGAAATTAACAGGCGAGGTCGAGAGTATCGGTAATATGCCCGTCGATGGCCGTCCCCTCATCGCAGCAGGTCCTCGAAGTTCTGGGCCACATCCAGGACCCTGACCTTGGCCGCGACGTGGTGACCCTCGGCATGATCAAAGAGCTGGAGGTCAGCCCGCAAGGAAAGGTCAGCTTTACCTTCGAGCTCACCACCCCAGCCTGTCCGGTTCGCGATCGCTTCAAGACCCAGGCACAGGAGCTCGTGGGCGATCTTCCGGGCGTCACCGGCGTCGAAGTGCGCATGACGGCCAACGTCAGGCAGTCGTTCATGCGGCCGAAACCCTCGGAGATCCTGCCCGGAGTGAAACAGACGATCGCCGTTGCGTCCGGCAAGGGTGGCGTGGGCAAGTCGACCGTCGCCGTCAACCTCGCGGCGGCGCTGCGCAAGAGCGGCGCGGAAGTCGGCCTCCTCGACGCTGACATCTACGGACCTTCGATCCCCGCCATGACAGGCTCGAGGTCGGTGCCCGAGCAGATCAACGGCCGGCTGCAGCCCATCGAAGCGCACGGACTGAAGCTCATGTCCTTCGGTCACATCTATCCCGGCGAGCAGCCCACCATCTATCGCGGCCCGATGGTCGGCAAGGCGATCGAGGCCATGATGATCCAGGTCGATTGGGGTCGTCTCGACTACCTCGTGATCGACCTGCCTCCCGGCACCGGCGACGCCTCATTGACCCTGGCGCAGGCAGTTCCCCTGACCGGGGTCGCGATCGTGTGCACGCCGCAGGATGTAGCCACGGACATCGCGGTCAAAGCGCTGCAGATGTTCAGGAAGCTGAACGTCCCGCCGCTCGGTCTGATCGAGAACATGAGCTGGTACATCTGCTCGAGCTGCGGACACCGTCACGAGATCTTCGGTCATGGCGGCGCCGAAGCAGCGGCCAAGCGGCTCGGCGTTCCCTTCCTCGGTGCGGTACCTCTCGAAGACGACATCCGCGCGGACGCGGACAAGGGAACGCCGGTCGTCATCTCGCGGCCCGAGTCCGCAGGTGCCAAGGCCTTTGAGCACATCGCTTCACAGGTCGCCGCCCGCACATCGATCCAGTCGTTTCGACAGCTGCCGGTCATCAACGTCCACTAGGTCTCACCAAACTGCAAGATCCCGATCCGTTTCCTGTCAACGTCGACGTCGATCGCGCGCGCCAGGTGATGGAGATAGTGTGGGAGGACGGACACCGGAGCACCTACTCCGGCGAACAGCTGCGATGGGCGTGTCCCTGTGCTGAGTGCCGCGGTGAGGGTGGAGCACCAGGGCGCCTTGCGAGACTGAACACACTTAGCCCCGATGAGCTGCGCATCAAGGATGTGACCCTCGTTGGCCAGTACGCGGTGCAGATCGCATTCGACAGCGGTCACGCCACAGGCATCTACACGTTTCCATACCTGCGTGGGATGGCTAACGTGGCCCGGAACTGAGGTCCGATGCATATTTCGCGGCATCGGCGGCCGGAGCCAAGGAAAGGGTGGCGCTAGGAGGATCGCATCCGTGGATGCGTGACTCCGCAGCGCCGGGCCCCTTGACGCTGGCTTCAGCGCCGCAGGCGCCCGGCCGATCAGGCCGCGAAGATGCGAGGAACTTCGGTTCCGGGCCACGGGTAGCTGATCTGAGATAATCACCGGCGGTTCGTTGTCGATGTCCACGTCGCTGCCCCAATTCGAGCCTGAATCTCCGACTGCCGCTTCGTTCAGGCGACGCTCGCGTGGCCGCATGCGCTTTTCGCGTCGCGGCTGGATCGCCGCGGGCCTTGTGGTCCTGGTTCTTCTCATCGGCGCGGGTGCGTACCTCGCGTACGACAACACGCTGCCAACAAAATTTGACACCAACTTCAAAAACGGACAGAAGGACGTGCCGGCCGACAGTCGCATTCTCCTGAGCTTCAACCGGGCCGTTGCTCCTGCTGCCGTGGAGGCTGCGTTCTCGATCAGCCCCGCCACCGACGGCGCTATCACCGCGATTTCCGGCCAGACGAAGTACGCCTGGGCGCCCGCAAAGCGACTCATCGAGCTGACGACTTACACGGTGACCATGAAGCCGATCCTCGACGTCGGCCACCACAAGGTTCAGGGCAGCACGTGGAGCTTCACGACCCTCATCGTTCCGCGGGTACTTTCGATCACAGGGCCCGGACCCAACGACGCTCCCCTCGTCGCAGGCCAGGAGATCGACCCGGGTTACCTGTTGAGGCTCAATTTCAACGACGCGATGGAGCCGTCCACCATCAAGCTGACCCTCGGAACGCAGGCTGTGGACCTGAAATGGGCTAAAGACAACAAGAGCGCCACGTTCTCGACTGCCGGAATTCCTTCCGGCCCGCTTCAGATTGCGCTGGGCGCGGGCGGAACGGACCAGACCGGCCACGCCGTCCCCGGGGCATTCAGCTTCAAGTCGGGCCTCTTCTACCACGACCGAGAGCACACGACCCCGCTGAAGTACCCGGCTCTCATTCAGATCCCGAACGATGAGTTCGCGCGCGACCAGAGCGGTCTGCAGGCGGCTGACCTCATCTTCGAGTACGTGGCCGAAGGGGGCATCACGCGCTTGACTGCTATCTACGACAACGCCCCCGACCTCATCGGCCCGATGCGTTCAGCGCGCTTCATCTCACTGAAACTCGGCCGCCACTACAAAGGCCTTCTCTTCCAGTCCGGAGAGTCGCAAGCGACGCGGGCGCGCGCTGCTCAAGACCCGACGCCGCAGTTCTTCGACACGATCGGGTACCAGTACCGCGCGGGGCCGCCGCGCTACGCACCTGACAACCTGATGATCAAAGGTCCTCAGGTCAAGGCGGCGCAGGACAACTTCTTTGCCGGGATACCCGCCTACACGATTCCCAAGACCAGACCGGTGATGCCCGGCGGTACGTCAGCAGCGACGATCAACGTCGACGAGCACCGCTCCGTCTACAAGTTCGACCCGATCGTCGGCACCTACCAGAAGACCGAAGACGCGCACCCGTACTCGGATGCGAGCCTCGGCCAGCCACTGCAGATCGAGATGCTGATCATCCTGCACACGAAAGAATCGCTGATGAATGTTGGCGACGGACATGGCGCTCACATCCACGACTACGACCTCGACTCCAGCGGCCGGATCGAAATCTTTTACAAAGGCATGCAGTACGCGGGGTTCTGGAGCTCAACCGACGGCCATGGACCGCTCACCTTCACTCTCGACGGCGGTCAGGTGCTGACGCTTCCTCCCGGCCTGGTCTGGATCGACGTGACGGCCTAACCGAAACTCTTTGGCTAGGCTCGGGCGGCGTCCTTGAGCGATGTGACGTACATCGACGCCGCCACCGCGGCGGTGGTCCCATCACCGACAGCCGTTGCTATTTGCTTGGTCAGCTGAGCGCGCACATCGCCGACTGCCCACACTCCTTCGACCGATGTCTGCATGTTGCGATCGGTGACGATGTAGCCGGCGTCGTCGTGGTTGACGTGCACCTTGAATAGACCTGAGTTCGGCACGAAACCGATGAAGATGAAGACGCCTCCGACGGAAAGCTCTTTGCTCTGGCCATGCTGCTCGTACCGAAGGACGTGCACCTTGCTGTCGCCCTTGATCTCCTTCACCTGCGCGTCGAAGATGAACTCGATCTTCGGGTTCGCCTTCGCTCGCTCGATCAGGATCGGCTGCGCCCGCAGCTGGCTGCGGCGGTGAACGATGTAGACCTTTGACGCGTACCGGGTGAGAAACTCACCCTCTTCCACGGCCGCGTCGCCGCCGCCGATGACCGCCAGCTCCTCACCTTTGAAGAACGCGCCATCGCAGACGGCGCAGTAGCTGACGCCCCTTCCCCAGTACTCCT